>JAYUUH010000282.1:0-4402 GCA_043754745.1 Lysobacter sp. | reverse complement strand
GGTCGTAGCCGACCGCGCGCAGCCTGGCGATGTCGTCGGTGCGCAGGCCGAACACGAACATGTTCGCCTCGCCCATGGCCTGCGCCATCTCGATGTTCGCGCCGTCCCAGGTGCCGATGGTCAGCGCGCCGTTCATCGCGAACTTCATGTTGCCGGTGCCGGACGCCTCGGTGCCGGCGGTGGAAATCTGTTCGGACAGATCGGCCGCGGGGATGATGGTTTCGGCCAGGCTCACGCCGTAGTTCGGCATGAACACGAGTTTGAGTTTGCCGCCGATCCGCGGATCGCTGTTGATGGTGCGGCCGATGTCGTGGGCGAGACGGATGATCTGTTTCGCGGTGTGATAGGCCGACGCGGCCTTGCCGGCGAGGATCACCGTGCGCGGCGTCCAGCCTCGGCCCTCCGGGCCTTCGGGTTGCGCCAGCATCGCCTGATAACGCGAGACCACATGGAGAAGATTCAGCAGCTGGCGTTTGTATTCGTGGATGCGCTTGATCTGCACGTCGAACAGCGAGGTCGGATCGATTTCGATGCCCAGTTCATGGCGGATCAGCGCGGCGAGCCGCCGCTTGTTCGCCTGTTTCACGTCGGCGAGACGCTGGCCGATCGCGCGGTCGTCCGCATGTTCGCGCAGTTGCGCCAATTTCCCCAGGTCGCGGCGCCATTCGTTTCCGATGGTGTCGTCCAGGAGCGCCGACAGGCCCAGGTTCGCCTGCTGCAGCCAGCGTCGCGGCGTGACGCCGTTGGTGACGTTGATGAAGCGCTCGGGAAAAAGCTTCGCGAAGTCGGCGAAAATGGTGTCGACCATCAGTTCCGAATGCAGTTTCGCGACGCCGTTGACCTTGTGCGAGGCCAGCACCGCCAGCGCGGCCATCTTCACCCGGCGGCCGCGGGTTTCGTCGATCAGCGACACGCTCTCCACCAGCGCGTGGTCGCCCGGATGGCGCGCGCGCACGTCGGCGAGGAACTCGTGATTGATGCGATAGATGATTTCCAGATGCCGCGGCAGCAGCGCCTCGAACATCCGTACTGGCCAGGTTTCCAGCGCTTCGGGCATCAGCGTGTGATTGGTGTACGACACCGCTTGGCGGGTAATCGCCCAGGCCTCGTCCCAGCCCAGGCCGTGATCGTCGATCAGCAGGCGCATCAGTTCGGCCGGCGCCAGCGCCGGGTGGGTGTCGTTGAGATGGATCGCGTTGCCATGGCCCAGCGCGTCCAGCGGGCGGCCCTCGGCGAGGTGCCGCGCGATCAGATCCTGCAACGAGGCGCTGACCAGCAGCGCTTCCTGCTTCAGGCGCAGTTCGCGGCCGGCATCGGTGCTGTCGTCGGGGTAGAGCACCCAGTTCAGCGCATCGGCGGCGACCAGATGCCGCGCGGCGGCGGCGTGGTCGCCGCGGCAGAACGCGGCGAAGTCGATCGCGTCCTCGGCGCTGGCCTGCCACTGGCGCAGGGTCGACACGCGCTCGCCGTGGTGCGCCGGCACGATGAAGTCGTAGGCGCGCGCGAGAACGCGCTCGGCCGGCTGCCAGCGGCGGCCGCCGATGCCGTCGGATTCGACCTGCCCGCCGAAACCCACGACGTATTCGACGTCCGGACGTTCGATGTCCCACAGCGCGCCATGGCGCAGCCAGTCGTCCGGGCGCTCGATCTGGCGGCCATCCTGGGTGCCCTGCGCGAACATGCCGTAGCGGTAGCGCAGGCCGTAGCCGAACGAGGGCAGGCCTGTTTCGGCGAAGGAATCCAGGAAGCAGGCGGCGAGCCGGCCAAGACCGCCGTTGCCCAGCGCGGCGTCGAGCTCGGTTTCCAGCACGTCGGCCAGCGACAGCCCGCGCGCGGACAGCTCGCGCTGCAGCTCGGGCTCCAGCCGCAGCGCCGCCAGCGCGTTGCGCAGCGCGCGGCCCATCAGGAATTCCATCGACAGGTAGTGGACGCGGCGGCTGGAAGGCGCCCGCCGGGCGTCTTCGGCCTGGGTGACGGCCCACCGCTGGGCGAGGGTATCCCGGCAAACATCGGCTGCGGCGCGCAGTGCCGCGCGCGCGGCCGGCACGGCCCCGGTATCGCTGCGGGTCATCGCCAGCGCGCTGCGGAAGGCCTGAAGCAGGCCAGCCGTTGCGGGGGCGCCAGTGGTGGCGTCGGCCGTCATGGCGCGGGCGGTGTGGTCGGTGGCTGTCATGCGTGACTCGACTCCTCGGAGCGGTGCGAATGGCCGGCGTCGCCGGATGCCGGCGGCGTCTAAACTTTCGGAGCTTAGGAGCCGCATCGACCCAGAGCGAGCCTGCTGTAATCGTATTCATGCCTGGTGGCAGCCCGGACGGGGCCGCCGCTGGCGTGCATTCGTTTTCACGCCCCGTCCCGGCAGGGCCTGCCCGTGTCCGCGGGATACCGATTGCGCGGGACGCAGGGTGCGGGAGATCCGGGTTATTTTGATCCGACCGATTGGACGAGGAGACGTGTGCGCATGCCGGACCAGCAGGATGTGGCGTTGCAACATGCCGGCCGCGTCGAACGAAACGGGGCGGGTTGAGCGCGATGCAGCGTCGTCGATTCCTGTCGTTGTCCGCGCTCGGTCTCGGCATCGCGGCGCTACCGCTTCGATCGCGTGGCGCGATACGCCCATCTCCGCTGCCGCCGGACCCGGTGTGGTCCGCGGTCTTCGCGCGCATGCCGGCCGCGCTCGCTGCGCGGGTGGACGATCCGCAGCATGCGCTGCAACTGCGCTGGGTGCGGATCGTGCGCGACGCCGACGGCGCGCGGCGTTCCATCACCCACGATCGCGGCCTCATGCCGCGGCGCTGGTTTCCCGCCGCCAGCGTGGCCAAATTGCCGATGGCGCTGCTGATGGCCGAAGCGGTGCAGGCCGCGGGCGGCGGTGCGGACAGCGTGCTGCGCCTGCACGCCGCGCCTGCGAGCGGCGAGTGGGGCGACGAGCCGCTGGACGACACGTTCGCGCGCGGCATCGATCGTACCTTCGCGGTCAGCGACAACCGGCCGTTCAATCGCTGGTACGAGCTGCTCGGCGGCGATGCCATCCATCGCCGGCTTCACGCGTTGGGCTATCCGCACGCGCGCCTGATCGCGCGGCTGGGCTCGTCCGACCTCGAAGCGAACCGGCGCAGCGGCGGCGGTGCGCTGCTCTCCGGCGATGGCGCCGGGTTGCGCCATTTTCCGGCAGGCGTCGCCGCAGTGCGACGGTTTCCGTTCGGCCGGGTTTTGCAGGGCGAAGGCTGGCGCAACGACGACGGCAGCGTCACCCCGGGGCCGCACGATTTCTCGCACGCGAACTTCCTGCCGCTGGCCGACAGCCTGCGCATGCTGCAGGTATTCGTGGCGCCCGAATCGGTGCCGGCGGCGCAGCGCTGGAGGATCGATGGCGCCCTGCGCGCGCGCCTGCTGCGGGCGCTGGCGCTGCGTCCGCGCGAGAGCGCATCGCCGATCTATCCCGAAAGTGGATACCCGGACGGCCATGCGCGCTGGTTCTTCGTCGGCGACGGCACTACGCGTTATCCGGATGGCTTGAGCGTGTCCGGCAAATCCGGCATGGCGTACGGATCGCTCAGCGAAGTGGCGCATGTGGTCGATCGCGATTCCGGTGCCGAATTCATGCTGGCCGCCAGCATCCAGGTCAATGCCGACGGCATCTACAACGACGACCGCTACGAGTACGACACCGTCGGTATTCCGTTCATGGCAGCATGGGCGCGTGCGGTCCTCGACGTGGAACGCGAATGGAGTGCGGTAGCGCGATGAACAGAGCGGTGCTCAAGGCGATGGCGCAGATGCGCCGGCATCCGGCCGGTCTGCTGCTGGCGGTGCAACTGCTGGCGGTGGTGCTGTATCCGGTGCTGGACGAATCCAGCAGCGGCCGTGCGGTGTTCGGCGTATTCAGCGTTCTGGTGCTGGCGCTGGTGCTGTGGGTAGTCAACCGCAGCCCCGCGATCAACTGGCTGGCGTGGCTGATGGCGGTGCCGGCGGTGACGATGTCGCTGCTGGCGGATTTCGCCGGCTACCGCGCGCTGATGCCGGTGGCGCACATGCTGGAAGCGGCGCTGTATTTCTACGCCGCGATCGGACTCATCATTTATATGCTGGGCGACCACCGCGTCACCCTGGACGAGCTGCTGGCGGTGGGCGCTACGTTCACCCTGCTGGCCTGGTCTTGGACATTTGCGTACTCCGTCTGCCAAGCGTGGTATCCGGGCAGTTTTTCCGCGCCGACGACGCCGGAGGCCGCGCGCACCTGGATGGAACTGCTGTTCATGAGCTTCAGCGTGCTGTCCGGCGTCGGTCTGAGCGACATCGTGCCGGTGACGCCCCCGGCGCGGGCGCTGGTGATGCTGGAGATGTTCGCGGGCGTGATGTTCATCGCGATCGTGGTCTCGCGCCTGATCGGATTGTCGGCGGC
>JAYUUH010000281.1:0-4408 GCA_043754745.1 Lysobacter sp. | reverse complement strand
TGTGCCTGTGACCGGTTATGCGATGTCCTATTTCGTGGGCAAGCCTTCGTCGGGAACGGTCGCGGTATTCATCGGTCCCGGCGGCACGGGTCCGGTGGATATCGCCGGTGAATACACCTTCACGGTATCGAAGAAAGCTGACGCCATCCGCATGATCCCAACCAACCAGGGCGTCTGCTTCTTCACCCGCCTGAGCGGCCGGTTCAACGGCGGCGGCGAGTTCGCGAGCATCGAGCGCGAGACCGTCAACGGTGTCGAGTACTGGCGCCTCCTGCTGCAGCATGCCGGCGCGGAAGGCGCGATCCAGGCGCATGCGCGCTGTGCCGCTTTCGCCCAGCCCTGATCGAAAGCGAGTGCTGGGACAATCCCAGACGGTGATACGCATGCGTTGCATGATCGATGCCATCAGCGACCCGACAAGGAGCCGACGTCCATGGCCTCTACCCATATCAACCACCTCAAGGATTACTACGGGCGGGTCGACCGCTTCCCGAAGCGCAGCAACGCGCTGAGCATCGGCGATTCCTGGTTCCAGTATCCGCTGCGGCTGTATCCGGATCTGCAGCCCCGCCTGTCGTCGAACAAGCGCTTCGGCGAGCGCATCAATGTCCTCGACGACAGTGCTCCGGGCCGCAACGCCAAGGATGTCCCGCGAATGATCTGCAGCTGGCGCGAGATCACCTCCGTCCTCGCCAGCCGCGGCCGGCCGTTCGAGCTGATCCTGCTGTCGCTGGGCGGCAACGACGTGATCGGCAAGGATTTCGCGCGCCACCTCACTGGCGGCAGCGGTCGGGACGCGTCGGCATGGGCGTGGAGCGCGACGGTGCCGGCCGCGGCGCGCCGCTGGATCGGCCTCGGCGAACTGGCGGCAACCTTCGACCGCATCGTCGCCAGCTACGACCTGATCGTCGCCATGCGCGACGACTTCGCGCCGGCCGCCACCCTCATCGGCCACACCTACGCCGCGGTCATGCCGATGAACAAGCCCTACAAGTTCTTCAAAGTGCGCGCCGGCCCGTGGATCTGGAAGCCGGCGTCGTAGCTGGGCATTCCGCAGAACGATCAACAGACGATCGTCGACTGGCTGCTGGAAAGCTTGCACGCGCTGCTGCAGTCGGTCGCCGCCCGCGCCGGCGGATTCGTGGTGCTGGATACCCGGCGCGAACTGACCGATCCGACCGGATGGGACAACGAGATCCATCCGCTGGACGAGGGCTTCATCCACCTCGCGGATACGTTCTGGACGCCCGCTGTCGAGCAGGCGTTGGCACAAGGATCGCCGGACGCGCAGGCCCGGTCTGCAGGCGGGGGCGCACGCGGGACAACTCGGCTCCATGACCTGTGGCGCATACAACGCCCCGGGTCCGGCGCGAAGATGGGGGATTGCCCGTTGGCCGTCCCCGAGGAGTCGTCTCCGTCATGTCTTCACGCCCTTTCGCACTTCGCCCGCGGGCACTTCGCCCGTTGATCCTGCCGGCGCTGATCGCGCTTGCGCTGGTCTCGCCGACCGCCTTCGCCCAGCAGGCGAGTGCGCCGCAGAACCAGTCGCAGGCCCAGTCCGCCACCGGCTACCGCGAGCCCGTCGCTGAACTCAAAGCCATCGTCGACGCCGCGCGCGCGCCGCAGCTGTCGCTCAGCCCGCGCCGCGATCTGGGCGCGCTGCAGAAGATTCCGCCGCTGCCGTCCATCGCGCTGGTCGCGCAGCCGGAGCTGAAACTCGCCGGGCTGCGTCTCAACCCGCGCAGTTATTCGCCCAGCCGGTTCTCGTTCGCCAGCGATCTGTGGTTGATGGACGTGGCCACCGGCAAGGAAATGCGCATCGACGGCCTGCCGCAGCCGCTGTCGCTGGCGGCGGTGTCGTGGTCGCCGGACCAGAAATACCTCGCGCTGAACCAGCAGGATCCGAACACCGGCGGCAATGAGCTGTGGCTGGTGGACGTGGACGCGCGCAAGGCGCGCAAGCTGCTGGACCAGCCGCTCAATACCGTCAGCGGCGGCATCCGCTGGATGCCCGACAGCAAGCGGATGCTGGTGAACGTGCGCGTCGGCCAGGGCGGCGCGCCGGCGGCCGAGATCGTGCCCTCCGGCCCCAACACCCAGGAAACCCGCGGCACCGGCAGCGTGCGTCAGCTGCGCACCTACCAGGACATGCTGCGCAACGAGAGCGACGCGCGCACGCTCGAACACTATCTGCGCGTGCAGCCGGCGCTGGTCGGCGTGGACGGCAAAGTCGCGAACATCGGCAAGCCGGACCTGTACGTCGGCCTCGCGCCGTCGCCCGACGGCAGGCATCTGCTGTCGCAGCGCATCGAACGCCCGTTCTCGTACGTGGTGCCGATGAACTTCTTCCCGCGCCGCATCGAGGTGCTGGATCTGTCCGGCAAGACGCTGCACAACGTTGCCGCACTGCCGCTCTTCGAAGGCCTGCCCAGCGGTAACGACGCCACCACCACCGGCGTGCGTTCCATCGGCTGGCGCAGCGACGCCCCGGCCACGCTGGTCTGGGCCGAAGCGCAGGACGGCGGCGACCCGTCGAAGCAGGTCGACATCCGCGATCACGTGTTGATGCAGGCCGCGCCCTTCGACAAGGCGCCGACCGTGCTGGCGAAGCTCGCCAATCGTTACGCCGGCGCCGAATGGGGCCGCGGCGATGTCGCCCTGGTCAGCGAATTCTGGTGGAAGACCCGCAAGGTCCGCTCGTGGCAGATCGCGCCCGACGCGCCGGCCACCGCGCCGAAGTTGGTGTTCGAGGGTTCCAGCGAAGACCGCTACAACGATCCGGGCAACCCGGTGACCGTGCGTGACGCGAACGGTTTCTCGCGTCTGCAGTTCAGCCCCGACGGTGGCAGTCTCTATCTGATCGGCGACGGCGCCTCGGCCGAGGGCGACCGTCCCTTCCTTGACCGCTGGAATCTCGCCGACAACAGCAAGCAGCGCCTGTTCCGTTCCGAAGCGCCGAATTACTCGGCGGTGGCCGCGGTGCTCGACGACAGCGCCAGCAAACTGCTGATCACCCGCGAATCGCCGACCGATCCGGTGAATTTCTATCGCATCGATCTTGCCGCGAAAGGCCAGCCGGTCGCGCTCACGAACTTCCCGCATCCCACGCCGCAGCTCAAGGACGTGAAGAAAGAACAGATCCGCTACAAGCGCAAGGACGGCGTGGAACTCACCGGCACCCTGTACCTGCCGCCGGGCTTCGAGCCGGGCCGCGACAAACCGCTGCCGCTGCTGATGTGGGCGTATCCGGCCGAGTTCAAATCCGCCGCCGCCGCGTCGCAGGTCACCGATTCGCCGTACCGCTTCAACGCGATCAGCTACTGGGGCCCGCATCCGTTCCTCGCGCGCGGGTACGCGGTGCTGGACGATCCCTCGATGCCGATCGTCGGCGAAGGCGAGAAGGAGCCCAACGACACCTATCTGCCGCAGCTCATCTCCAGCGCCGAAGCCGCCATCGACGAAACCGTGCGTCGCGGCGTGGCGGATCGCAACCGCGTCGCCATCGGCGGTCACTCCTACGGCGCGTTCATGACCGGCAACCTGCTCGCGCACACGCGACTGTTCAAGGCCGGCATCGCCCGTAGCGGCGCCTACAACCGCACGCTCACGCCGTTCGGTTTCCAGGCCGAAGAGCGTAATTTCTGGGATGCCCGCGACACCTACCAGACCATGTCGCCGTTCAACTACGCCAACAGCATCAAGGACCCGTTGCTGATCATCCACGGCGAAGAGGACAACAACTCCGGCACCTTCCCGATCCAGAGCGAACGCATGTACGCCGCGGTCAAGGGCCTGGGCGGCACCGCGCGCCTGGTGATGCTGCCGAAGGAAAGCCACGGCTACCGCGCCCGCGAATCGATCCTGCACATGCTGGCCGAAACCGATGCTTGGTTGGACGAGCATGTGAAGAATGCGAAGCCGGTCGAAGCCGCCGCACCGCAGGCGGCAGCAAAGTAAGCGCAGCGCATGAGCAGCCCGGGTCGAGGCCGAAGGCCGAAAACCCGGGCTGTTCGTAACGATCCATCTGTAGAGCGGCCTTCAGGCCGCTGAAGCCTGCGCCGCGAACGATCAGCGGCCTGAAGGCCGCTGTACGAAAACAGAATCCGCTGGCGCAAAAAAAGCCGGTCAGCGCTAACTGGCTGGCATCAGAACTGTCCACGCGACACGGCACCCGTCGCATCGCGCATTGAAGTCGAAAACACCCACGCGTCGACGCATTCACCTGCGGATGCTTTTTTTATCCATTCGTCCGTATTTCCAGTGGAAATTATTCTTCTGTGGGTGGCGGGCTTCGCGACGAGTAAAGAGTCTGGTCTTGGTGTTGCGCTCGATCCGATTTTCTATTCAGCAGGAAATTAGCCTGATCTCAATTCTTGCGTTTTGTCTCTATTTCGCTGCATAGACGTGA
>JAYUUH010000280.1:0-4418 GCA_043754745.1 Lysobacter sp. | reverse complement strand
TGGTCGCCGCGGCCGATGGCGCAACTGCTGCTGTCGATGGAAGACGCCAATGGCGGCGCCTTCGAGGCCAACCCCCGCGAAGTGCTGAAGCGCGTACTGGCACGCTACGCCGCACGCGGGCTGAAGCCGGTGGTCGCGGTGGAACTGGAGTTCTATCTGTTCGACCGCCTGCCCGACGCCCACGGCCGCCCGCAGCCCCCGGTCAATGCGCACACGGGCACGCGCAACACCAGCACGCAGGTCTACTACATCGAAGACCTCAACGATTTCCACGATTTCATCGATGCCGTCGCCGGTGCCTGCAGGGTCCAGGGCATCCCGGCCGACACCGCCGTGGCCGAGTACGCGCCCGGCCAGTTCGAGATCAACCTCAAGCATCGCGACGACGCCCTGCTCGCCTGCGACGATGCGATCTATCTCAAGCGCGCCATCAAGTCGATCGCACAGAAACAGGGCCTGCAGGCCAGCTTCATGGCCAAACCGCTGGTCGACCAGGCCGGCAGCGGCCTGCACATCCACGCCAGCGTGCTGGATGCGAACGGCGACACCATCTTCGCCGGCACGCCCGACGCGCCCTGCGACGCGCTGCGCCACGCCATCGGCGGCCTGCAGCGCAGCGCGAAGGACTGCCTGCTGCTGTTCGCGCCCAACGCCAACGGCTACCGGCGCTTCGTGCTTAACGCGTTCGTGCCGCTGAACGAAGTCTGGGGGTTCAACAACCGCACCGTGGCCATGCGCGTCCCGCACAGCGACGAGAAGAACACCCGCATCGAGCACCGCATCGCCGGCGCCGATGCCAATGTGTACCTCGCCACGGCCGCGGTGCTCGCGGGCATGCTCGACGGCATCGAACACGGCTACGACCCCGGCGCGCCTGTGGTCGGCAACGCCTACGAGCAGACGGAGATCAGGACGCCCTACTGGCGCGACTCGATCCGCGACTTCATGGCCAGCGACTTCATCGTCGACCAGTTCGGCGAACGCTTCCGCCACATCTACGGGCAGCAGAAATTGAAGGAGCTGCACAGCTTCTATCGCGAAGTGACCACCCTGGAATACGACTGGTATCTGCGGTCGGTGTGACGAAGCGGGGCCGCGCATGACGACTTCCCCCTACCCGCCCAGTTGGTACGCCGCCAGCGTCGAACCGCTGCCGCCGCAACCGGCGCTGCAGGGCGATATCGACGCCGACGTCTGCATCCTCGGTGCGGGTTACGTCGGTCTGTCCGCCGCGCTGGAGCTGGCCGAAGCCGGCTACAAGGTCGTCGTGCTCGAAGCCGAACGCATCGGCTGGGGCGCATCGGGACGCAACGGCGGCCAAGTGATCTTCGGCTGGGGCTGTAGCGAGGGCAAACTCGAAGCGCTGCTGGGGCGCGAAGATGCGCGGCGCATGTTCGACTGGTCGCTCGAAAGCATCCAACTGATCCACGAACGCAGTCGACGCCATGGCATCGACTGCGACTGGCGCCCGGGGCACTGTCACGTCGCGATCAAGCCGCGCCGGGTGCGCGAGCTGCTGGCCTGGCAAGAAGAACTGCAGCGACATTACTACTATCCGCTGCCATGGCGCGACCGGGAATCGCTGCGCGCCATGATCGACTCGCCGCGCTACCTCGGCGGGCTGTACGACGAGCGTTCGGGGCACCTGCATCCGTTGAAATACGTGCTTGGCCTCGCCCGCGCCGCGCTCGCAGCCGGCGTCCGCATCTGCGAAGCCAGCAAGGTGCTGCGGATCGAACACGGCGCGCGCCCGGTCCTGCATACCGCCGACGGTCGCGTGCGCTGCGAGTTCGCCGTGCTCGCCGGCAACGCGCTGGTGAAGGACGTCGCCCCCGAACTCGACCGCAAGATCATGCCAGTCGGCACCTACATCGGCGCCACCCGGCCACTGGGCGAAGCCCGCGCACGGGCCTTGATCGCCAACGACATGGCCGTCGCCGATACCAACTGGGCGCTGGACTACTTCCGGCTCAGCAGCGACCACCGCCTGCTGTTCGGTGGACGCGCCAGTTATTCGAATGTCCAGCCGCCCAATCTGGCCTGGGTGATGACCCGACGGATGCGCAAGGTATTTCCGCAACTGGCCGACGTCGATTTCGAGCATGTCTGGGGCGGCACCATCGATATCAGCTTCAACCGCGCGCCGCACTGGGGCCGGATCGGCAAGGACAACGTCTATTTCGCGCAGGGCTTCTCGGGCCACGGTGTGAACGTCACCGGATTGGCCGGCAAGATCATCGCCGAAGCGATCCGCGGGCAGTCCGGGCGGCTCGACGTGTTCGAACGCATCCGCCACCGGGACTTCCCCGGCGGCCGCGCTTTACGCACCCCGATGCTGGTCGCGGCGATGGCGTGGTACAAGCTGCGCGACGCGCTGTGGTGAGGCCATGCGAAAAATTGTTCAGCCGACGCTTGACGCCTCCGCGGACGCCGTCTAGAATTTCGCGCTCTCCAGACACACATTGGGGCCATAGCTCAGCTGGGAGAGCGCCTGCATGGCATGCAGGAGGTCGGCGGTTCGATCCCGCCTGGCTCCACCAAAGATTCAAAGCGCTTCAAGTCGTTAGGCCTGATTTGAAGCGGTGACAGAGTTCTACGACGTCCCCATCGTCTAGAGGCCTAGGACACCACCCTTTCACGGTGGACACCGGGGTTCGAATCCCCGTGGGGACGCCACTATTCGAAACGAAAGAGCCCGCGCAAGCGGGCTTTTTCGTATGCGCGTCCAGATGCCGGCAAGGCATGCGACCCCCGCATCCAATCACTACAGGCATCCGCGTTGCGGACGCTTGTATGGGTGCGTCAACGTCCCACAGCAGTTGGCTGCGGCGCGTCCTGCACGATCTGACGCTGATGCTCGCGGGTGTGTTCCTGACCCTGCTGCAAAGTGCTCAGGTCCTTCGGAAACCTGCTCCATCAGCGGCGCCTGTGCGGGATCGACGCCGACCCGGAAGCCCGGTGTATTGCCGTTGATCCAAGTCTTGCCATCGATGAGGCCGACTTCCGAAGGATTGACCTTCGACGGCTCGTTCATGCCGTCCTGCTTGGCCTGCAACATCGCATGCGCCACCGCGTTGTCCGGCACCGACGAGCGCCAATACGCGCTTGCCGATGTCCTGTGCGCTGAGCGCGGTGCTGACGGGTTCCATCGTGGTTTCGGCGGGCATGAGGGTGGGCCTTGACCGGTGGAATTGGCGGGAGCGTGACGGCACATGCGGATACCGCGAGCGCGCAGAGCAGGGCCGGCATTCCGATGCATGAAAATATCGCGGGGGCTCGCAAGGCATCCTCCTTTGATGCATGTGGGCGGGCGCCAGCCTACCGCCGCCCCGCCCCTCGAGGGCCAGGGCCAGGGCAGCCGTGCCCGCGACCAGCGGCACGGCTCGGCGCTTCAGGAAGCGGCAGGATCCCGGGCGGTGGCCGCGGATGCGACGTCCACGTGCGTCAGGGTACCGGCCCCGTGCCCGCGCTCGGCGAGATACTGGAGCCACTTTCCCAGGAACGTATTCATGCGCAAACGGTGGCCAAGCGCTTCGCCCGGTGCGGGGTACATGCCGATCACGTCCTGCCAGCGCCGGCCGAGATAACAATGCGTCGCTTCCACCTGTTTCGTATCGCGATACAGGCGCACGTGCGCGGAAGGGTCCGGTTCTCCGGTCACCGGATCGATCAGCGCGTAGCTTAGCCGCAGTTCGACGGTGTAGACGTGCTGCACCATCACCTCCAGATGCAGGTCGAGGCCATCGCCGACCGAGGACACATAGCGGCCTTCGCACAGATCCTCAGGGATGAACAGCCGATGCAGGCGCTGGTGATTTTCGGCATACAGCGCCATCAACCAGGAAAACCGGTTGATTTTCGAGGCATCGATCGAACGGGAAAGGACGTGCGTCATGCAGTGGATCGTACACACCGGATGCGATCCGCGACAGCATTGACGGATCATTGAAACGCGGGGAATATGGGGCTGAGTGTTTTGTGTGGCCGCCCCGGAAATTCCGGCGATGCCGTTCAGAAATCGATTCCGGATATGGCCTGAATCAGGCCGAGCCGCAAAGCGGGTTCGCCATCAATGAATTGTCAGCCCGCAGGCGACACTTCAACCATGTCGACACGATCGACAGCGCCTACGCTGATTCTGCAGAAGACTCGCCGTCCACGTTCGTGCCGGAATCCGATAGCGATTTGATTTCCCTCGGGCTTCCACACCTCCAAACCATGTGGAAGTTCGCCCGGAATTTTGGGTGCCTCACCGATCCGTTGAGACTTGCATATCCCAACGGCAAAAGACGACGCAACCTTCTCGTCGTTGGCGCAGGCGCAAAACGTCAGCGCCACTAAAACCATGATGAGAGTCTTCAGGGAACCATCCCTCAGTACATCTCGCGGTGGATCCCAAGCGTCGTCATCACCTTGCT
>JAYUUH010000279.1:0-4435 GCA_043754745.1 Lysobacter sp. | reverse complement strand
GAGGGTTACCGCTGTCTACAGGAGGTGCCCAGCAAGTCGAAGTCGATGTTCACGGATCTGCACACGAAGTACGCGGCCTATGCGCGCTGAACGCACCGGTCAGTCGGCGGCGGCCAACATCCTGACAATACTCCCCGCCGCATCCCGCCCTTCCTGCACAGCAGTCACCACAAGGTCTGCCCCGCGAACCCCATCGCCACCAGCGAAGATCCGTGTGTTCGCAGTCTGATACGGATAAACCGGATTCGCAGAATCAATACGCAACGGATGATGCGGCGGCGGTGCCGGGAAGACCTTCACGCGGCCATCGTCGTGCAACGCGATGCCATGCGCGGCGAGCCATGCGGGTGGGTCGGGCTGGAAGCCGAAGGCGATGATGACGATGTCGGCGTCGAGATCGGTTTCGCTGCCGGGGACCTGTTCGGGGCGACGACGACCGCGGGCGTCGGGTTCGCCGAGCTGCGTTTCGGCGACGCGCACGGCGCGGACGTTGCCGTCGCCGTCGTCGATGAGTTGCAGCGGTGCGCGCTGGAACAGGAAGCGCACGCCTTCCTCGCGCGCGTTGGCGACCTCGCGCGCGGAGCCGGGCATGCTGGCTTCGTCGCGGCGGTAGACGCAGCTGACCTGCGCCGCGCCCAGGCGCACGGCGCTGCGCACGCAGTCCATGCCGGTGTCGCCGCCGCCGAGCACGACCACGCGTTTGCCGTGCAGATCGGGCAACTGCAGTTGATCTTCCCAGCCGGCGATGGGGCGGCTTTGCGTGTCTTCCGTACCAACCACGATGCGGCCGTTCTGCACCAGGAACGGCAGTGCCGGCAGGACGTTGCGCAGATCCTGGCCGGGCAGGCCGCCGTCGGTATAGCGATAGCTGCCGAGGCCGAGGAACACCGCGTCGAAATCGGCAAGCAGTGCGTCCATCGCGATGTCGCGACCGATCTCCACGCCGAGACGGAATTCCACGCCCATGCCTTCGAGCACGCCGTGTCGCGTGGCAATCACTGATTTGTCGAGTTTGAAACTCGGGATGCCGAATTGCAGCAGGCCGCCGATCTGTTCGTAGCGGTCGAACACCACTGCCTGCACGCCGGCGCGCGCGAGACGGTCGGCGCAGGCGAGACCCGCGGGGCCGGCGCCGACGATGGCGACGCGCTTGCCGGTGGGCTGCGCGGTGGACACATCGGGGTTCCAGCCTTCGGCCAGCGCTTTGTCGACGATGTATTTCTCGACCGCGCCGATAGTGACCGCGCCGAACCCGTCGTTGAGCGTGCACGCGCCTTCGCACAGGCGATCCTGCGGGCACACGCGGCCGCAGATCTCGGGCAGCGGATTGGTCTCGTGGCAGAGCGCTGCGGCTTCGTGGATGCGGCCTTCGCGCGCGAGTTCCAGCCACTGCGGGATGTAGTTGTGCAGCGGGCAACCCCAGCTGCAGTACGGGTTGCCGCAGTCGAGACAGCGCGCGGATTGTTTCTTCGCTTCGGCTTCTTCGAAGCGGCCGTAGAGTTCGTTCCAGTCGCCATCCCGGCGCAGATCCAGCGCCACGCGTTCGGGCATCTGGCGCTGCGATTGCAGGAAGGCCTGTGGGGTTTTCTTGCTCATGCGCTGATTCCCGCAATCATTCCCGTAGAGCGGGCTTCAGCCCGCTGCTTGCATCTGGATGAAGGGCAGCGGCCTGAAGGCCGCTCTACGGATTGACACGGATTGCGCATCACGCGGCTCTCCGCAGGGTTTCGCCCAGGGTCTCGATGCTCACAGCCTTCGGTTTCACCAGCCAGAATTTGCCGAGGTGATCGCGGAAGTTGTCGATGATGCCCTGCGCGTGCGCGCTGCCGGTGTGGCGGATGTGGGTTTCGAGCAGATCCTGCAGGTGCGAGCGGTGGTGCTCGAAGCCTTCGGCATTGATGCGCAGGATGTCGATCAGTTCGTGGTTGTAGCGGTCGACGAAATCGCGGTCGCGGTCGAGCACGTAGGCCATGCCGCCGGTGAAGCCGGCGCCGAAGTTCAGGCCGGTGCGGCCGAGCACCGCGACCACGCCGCCGGTCATGTATTCGCAGCAGTGATCGCCCGCGCCTTCGACCACCGCGAGCGCGCCGGAGTTTCGCACCGCGAAGCGCTCGCCGGCGCGGCCCGCGGCGTACAGTTCGCCGCCGGTGGCTCCGTAGAGGCAGGTGTTGCCGAGGATAGTCGATTCGTGCGCGACGTAGCGCGCGTTGCGCGGCGGGCGGATGACGATGCGCCCGTCGGCCATGCCCTTGCCGACGTAATCGTTGGCCTCGCCTTCGAGTTCCAGCTGCAGACCGCCGGCGAGGAATGCGCCGAAGCTCTGCCCGGCGCTGCCGTCGAAATGCAGGGCGATGGGCGCATCGTGCATGCCGTGGTTGCCGTGCGCGCGTGCGATGCGGCCGGACAGGCGCGCGCCGATGCTGCGGTCGGTGTTGCGGATGGCGTAGCGCAGCGGTGCGTCGAACGCCTCGCTGCCACGCTTGTGCGTGATGGCGTCGGCCAAGTCGTGCTCCAGTTGCGCGGCGAGGCCGGTCGGTGCCGGCTGCAGCGTGCGCACGCCGCAATGCCCGCCCGCGGCCAGGCCTTCGTGCGCGAGTAGCGGCGACAGATCCAGCAGGCGATGTGCGGGCAGGGTGCCTTCGGTCTGCACCAGCAGATCGGTGCGGCCGACGACGATCTCCTCGATCGAGCGTGCGCCCAATTGCGCGAGATAACCGCGCACTTCCTCGGCGAGGCCGCGGAAGAAATTCTCGACGCGTTCGGGCAGACCGGTGAAGTGGTCGACGCGCAGTTTGTCGTCCTGTGTGGCGATGCCGGTGGCGCAGTTGTTGAGATGACAGATGCGCAGATATTTGCAGCCCAGCGCGATCATCGGCGCGGTGCCGAAACCGAAGGACTCGGCGCCGAGCAGCGCGGCCTTGATCACGTCGAGGCCGGTCTTCATGCCGCCGTCGGCCTGCACGATCACGCGGTCGCGCAGGCCGTTGGCGATCAGCGACTGGCGCGCTTCCGACAGGCCCAGTTCCCACGGCGTGCCGGCGTAGCGGATCGACGAGATCGGGCTGGCGCCGGTGCCGCCGTCGTGGCCGGAAATGGTGATGAGGTCGGCGCCCGCTTTCGCGACACCCGACGCAATGGTGCCGACGCCGGCATGCGCGACCAGCTTCACCGAGATCAGCGCGTCGGGATTCACCTGGCGCAGATCGAAGATCAATTGCGCAAGATCTTCGATCGAATAGATGTCGTGATGCGGCGGCGGCGAAATCAGGCCGATGCCCGGCCGCGCATAGCGCAAGCGCGCGATGAGTTCGTTGACCTTGTGGCCGGGCAACTGGCCGCCTTCGCCGGGTTTCGCGCCCTGCGCGACCTTGATCTGCAGCACTTCGGCGTTGACCAGATATTCGGGCGTCACGCCGAAACGGCCTGAAGCGACCTGTTTGATCTTCGAGACCTTGCCGGTGCCGTAGCGCAGCGGGTCTTCGCCGCCTTCGCCGGAATTGCTGCGGCCGCCGAGCCGGTTCATCGCGATCGCCAGGGCTTCGTGCGCTTCGGGCGACAGCGCGCCAAGGCTCATCGCCGCGGTGTCGAAGCGTTTGACGATGGCGTCGACCGGTTCCACGTCATCGAGCGGTATGGCGTTCGTCTTCGAAGTGTCGAACGCGAGCAGATCGCGCAGCGCCGCCGGCGGGCGCGAATTCACCGTGTCGGCGTAGGCGTTCCAGTCGTCGCGCACACCGCTGCGCACCGCGCGCTGCAGGGTAGTCACCACGTCGGGGTTGTACTGGTGGTATTCGCCGTTGGGCGTGTATTGCAGCAGGCCACCGATGTCCGGCAGCACGTTGTTGTCCCAGGCGCGGGTCGCGATGTGCGCGGTTTCTTCCTGCAGCGATGCGAACGTGGCGCCGCCGATCCGCGACGGCGTGCCGGTGAAGCACAGATCGACGACATCGCGGTCCAGGCCGACGATCTCGAACAGCTGCGCGCCGCGATAGCTGCCGATGGTGGCGATGCCCATTTTCGAGATGATCTTGAGCAGGCCCTTCTTGATGCCGCGCCGGTAGCTGCGGCCGATCTGCGCGACTTCGCCGTGCTTGGTCCTGAGGATGCCGCGCTCGCCGAGGTCGTGCAGGGTCTGGTAGGCGAGATACGGATACACCGCGGTCGCGCCGTAGCCGATCAGGCACGCGAAATGATGCGGATCGCGCGCGGTGCCGGTTTCGACGATGAGATTGGCGCCGCAGCGCAGGCCGATGCGGACTAGATGCTGGTGCACCGCGCCGGTGGCGAGCAGCGCGTGCACCAGCAGATGATCGCGACGCGGGCGGCGGTCGCTGAGGATCAGCAGCTTCACGCCGGCGCGCGCCGCGGCTTCGGCATCCGCGCACAGGCGCAACAGCGCCGCGCGCAGGCCTTCATCGGCGGTGAAATTCAGGTC
>JAYUUH010000278.1:0-4435 GCA_043754745.1 Lysobacter sp. | reverse complement strand
ACCGCTGGAGCTTTACGACGCACTGATCGACTTGGATCAAACCCCCAACGGAACCATGCAGTAATTAACCGTGTTGCACCTCGAGGTTGAAACCGCCATTTCTTATTTACTAACCATCCCCTAAAGCCTTGATCGCCAGCACCTTTTGCTCGATTACTTTCGTAATCAAGCATGACCTTTCCAACGTGCTCAGCAAGTGAAACAGGTACAGCATTAGCAATCATCATATCCTGATCAGTGGCGGTACCAACGAATTCGAAAGATTTCGGAAACGTCTGAATTTGTGCGCGTTCGGCTGCAGTGAGAGGTCGAGCATCCAGATGGGAACCGGCATCATTCGCTTGTGGCTTATACCCAGGAGGAACCGGTCGGTTAGTAGAACGTATGGTAGCTGAAGGCTCATCGAGAGAAAAAATAGCTTTCCTGCCCCAATTTCTAGGGTGCCGGTAGTAGTGGGTGATCCCGAAACTATCGCCCACATGTTCACGGACCGCCATAGGGGCTGCTGTACTTTTTTGGCTAAGTTGTTGCTCAAGAAAGTGGTCTTCCTCTTGAAGGCGCCCGACGGCAAAGAATCGTTTTCGAGCTTGTGGTACATGGAAATAGGCGGCATTAACTACGCACTCACTAATTCCATAGCCTGCGCGCCGCAGGGCTTTCCTTGCTGTAGCCCATGCATCGCTCTCTTGCGCTTGCGGGACGTTTTCAAGCAGAAACCAAGTTGGACGCAGCTGGCAAATAACGCGAGCAAATGAAACAGTCAGCTGCGCGCGCGCGCCTTCATTGCGAGAGCCTGCTGCTGAAAAATCTTGGCATGGGGGCCCACCGACAATTGCATCCAGGTCGAAAGGGGCCAAATGCTGGACAACTGAACTGACATCACTGACATCCAAATCCAACACTGGGTGGTCAAAGTTGCGCGCATAGACGCGACGCGCAGCAGCCCACTTCTCGACCGCTGCGACTACTTGAAAACCAGCGTTTTCTAGGCCTAAGCTTAGTCCGCCGCAACCACTAAATATGTCCCCAGCTCGCATCCGCCCTCCTTGTGGCGTCAACGATAGCATCTGGCTTTAGACAGGTCGATAGACCTTCGGTTGGGAGCTCCGTCAATTGACCTTGAGTGGCTCTTTTCGGCGGTCGGCTAGAATTTTGCCTTTAATTGCCATGTCATCAACATTAAGAGCACGGGCGTGACAAGCGACTGAGCCTGCGCTTTGAAACGTAGTGTCTTCAATTATCAGCAGCCGCAAGCGCAGGCTCAGGTCACCGATTGCGAGGCCGAGTAAGTGCATAGTCGCATAAGGATGGACGTGACCGTCGCGCGGTGCCGCCGACGGCCCGAGTTTCACGCTCGTCCGCAGCGTCAAGAACCAAGTTAGCCACATCACGCTCAATCGCTGACATTGGCTGCCGTCCGAGGGGCGGGGATGATCGGGCCACGCCTGCGAATCCGGTGAATATCCGCTACGGCGGGGAGGCTTTGCCGGACCGCTCCCGCTAGAATGTCGGATGCCCATCCGCCCGACCTCCGTCTCGACCCCCACCCTGACCCTCATCCGTAACGCTTCGGTGTTCGCGCCCGAGGCCCTGGGCCTGCGCCAATTGCTGGTCGGCGGCGGCAAGATCCTGTGGATCGGCGGCGCCGATGAGTCCGCGCCGGTCGTGCCCGGCCTCGAAGTGGTCGATCTGGACGGCAAGCGCCTGATTCCCGGGCTGATTGACGGCCACGCCCACGTGACCGGCGGCGGCGGCGAGGGCGGATTCGCGACGCGGGTGCCGCCGGTGCCGCTGTCGCGCTTCACCACGGCCGGGGTGACGACGGTGATCGGGGTGTTGGGCACCGACGATCTGGCGCGGACGCCGGGCGAACTTCTGGCGTCGGTGCATGCGCTGCGCGAGCAGGGGCTGGGCGCGTTCGCGTGGTGCGGCGGCTATCACCTGCCGCCGGTCACGCTGACCGGCAGCGTCCGCGGCGACATCGTGTTCCTCGATCCGGTGATCGGCGTCGGCGAGTTGGCGATCAGCGACCACCGCTCCAGCCAGCCGACCTTCGACGAATTCCTGCGCGTCGCGTCCGAGACCCACGTCGCCGGGCTGATGACCGGCAAGGCCGGGGTGCTGCATCTGCATCTGGGCGACGGCGTGCGCGGCCTGCAACTGGTGCGCCGCGCGCTGGACGAAACCGAATTGCCGGCAAGCGTGTTCCATCCCACGCATATCAACCGGCGCAAGGCGCTGTTCGAGGAAGCGCTGGCGCTGGCGAAGCGCGGTTGCACGGTCGACATCACCGCGTTCCCGGTCGGCGAGGGCGAGGACGCCTGGTCCGCGGCCGAGGCATGGGAGCGGTATCGCGCCTCCGGTGCGCCCGCGGAGCGGTTGACGATCAGTTCCGATGCCGGCGGCTGCCTGCCCACCTTCGATCACGACGGCCGCCTGTGCCGGATGGACGTCGGCAGCGCGCACGCGTTGCTCGACACGATCCGCACGCTGCTCGCCCGCGGCCATGCGCTGGATGCGGTGCTGCCTGCGTTCACCCGCAATATCGCGCGGCATCTGCGGTTGGCGGGCAAGGGCGAGCTCATGATCGGCGCGGATGCCGATCTGGTCGTGCTGGATGCCGATGGCCACGTCGCCGATGTGATGGCGCAGGGCGTGTGGCATGTGCGCGATGGCGAAACGCTGCGCATGGGCATGTTCGAGGCCGATGCCGCGCATCGCTGAATCTTTCGATAAAAAAACGAACCCAGGAAATCAGATGTGTCCCAGTAAAATCCCCGACGGGGAAGCGCGCGGTTGGATCATTCCCATCGGCGGCGCCGAGGACAAAGAGAACGACCGCGCGATCCTCGCGCGTTTCGTCGAACTCTGCGGCGGCGCCGACGCCGATATCGTGGTGATCCCGACCGCGAGCAGACTTGCAGCGACCGGTCCGCGCTACGTCGACATCTTCAACGGCCTCGGCGTGAAGAACGTCGAAGCGATGGATTTCGACACCCGTCGCGATGCCGACGAGCCGCGCCGGGTAAGGCGGATCGAGCAGGCCAGCGGCGTGTTCTTCACCGGCGGCAATCAGCTGCGGCTGGGCACGCTGCTGGGCGGCACCGCGGTGGCGAAGGCGATCCGCACCTGCAACGCGCGCGGCATGCACGTGGCCGGCACCAGCGCGGGCGCGGCGTTCCTCAGCGAACACATGATCGCGTTCGGCGAAGAAGGCCCGACCCCGATCGCCGGCATGGTGCGACTGGCGCCGGGCCTGGGCCTGACCAATCGTTTCGTGATCGACCAGCATTTCCGCCAGCGCGACCGCCTCGGCCGGCTGACCGCGGCGCTGGCCTTCAATCCGTTCGCGATCGGCATCGGCCTGGACGAAGACACCGCGGCGCTGATTTCGCCGGACAACGTGGTCGAAGTGCTGGGCAGCGGCGGCGTGACCGTGGTCGACGCCGCGGGCCTGCAGTTTTCGTCGATGGCCCAGATCGACGAGGGCGAGCCGGTCTGCCTGCTGGGGCTGAGCTTCCACATCCTCGTCGCCGGTGCTACGTTCAACCTGCACACGCGCAAGGCCTCGGCCGGCGCGCTGCTCGTACCCAAGGAATAGCGGGCTGTGGGGAAACAGTCTGCTGTCGCGACCATGGAAGGCTGCGACGGCGAAGCAAGCGCGTAGGCGATTGTTTCGCCGGGAGCGAGTCCGGCGGCGCCGGGCCCGCGACTTGAAGAACGTGCAGGAATAGGTATTCGATCATTCGACAAACAGGAGTCGGTTCACGTCATGCGCATTCTCGATCGTTCGGTATTCGTGGGTCCCTCGCTGTATGCGCATTTCCCGGTGATCCGGCTGGAGCTGGATCTCGGCAAGCTGGAAGCCTGGCCCACCGGCCGGCTCGGCGCCGGTTTCGTCGATGCCCTGGTCGAGGCGGTGCCCGGATTGGCCGAACACGGCTGCTCCTACCGCGAGCCCGGCGGGCTGATCCGGCGGATGAAGGAAGGCGAGGGCACGTGGCTGGGCCATGTGCTGGAACACGTCGCCATCGAGCTGCAGAACATGGCCGGCGAGGACGTGACCTTCGGCAAGACGCGCAGCATCGACGACCGTCCCGGCGTGTATTCGGTGGTCTACGAATACGCGCAGCGCGAGGAGGGCATCGAAGCCGGCGAACTCGCGCTCAAACTGCTGCGTTCGCTGCTGCCGGAAGAGTTGAGGTCTGCCGATGCCGTGCCGGAAGACTGGAACTGGCCCGAAGCGCGCGACGCCTTCATCCGCTACGCGCAGCGCCGCGCGCTTGGGCCGTCGACGATGTCGCTGGTCAAGGCGGCCGAAGAGCGCAACATTCCGTGGCTGCGATTGAACGAGCAGTCGCTGGTGCAGCTGGGTCATGGCAAATACCAGCAGCGCATCCAGGCCACGGTGACGGGCAAGACATCTCACATCGCG
>JAYUUH010000277.1:0-4440 GCA_043754745.1 Lysobacter sp. | reverse complement strand
AGATCGACCTTCAGGTCGCCCTTGTAGGTATGCACGATGTTCACCGCGACCGGGGTCGTTGCCGAACCGTTGCCGCTACGGCCGGACACGGTGATCGGGCTGTTGACCGTGGCGTTGTCGGCGATCGCGTAGTCGGTGGCATTGGTATAGGTCTGCGCGCCGCCGTTGCCCACCGTGTAGCTGCCGACCAAGCTCAGGCCCGAGAAGGCGGCGTAGGCTTTCAGACGCACGTGATAGGTGCCGGCGGTCGGCGTTGCGAACGTGCAGGTTTCGGCATTGCCGCCGGTGTAGGGTCGGCAGTCGTAGACCGTGTCGATCGGCGCGCTGCCGAGCTTCACGTACAGATCAACGTCGCCGGTGCCGCCGGAAGTCGTGAAGGTCAAGTTGCTGGCGCCCGCGGGCACCACCAGCGTGTAATCCAGCGAATTGCCGGTGGTCGCGGTGAGGCCGGTGACCGGAACGCTGTTGCTCAGCACCGTGCCGCCGCCGCCCGCGGTGACCGTGACCAGACTGCTCCGGGTGTTGGTCGCGCCGCCGTTGTCGGTCACGGTGAGGGTCACCGTGTAGGTGCCGGCTGCGGCATAGGTCTTGCTCGGGTTGGGCGCGGTGGAAGTGGTGCCGTCGCCGAAATTCCAGCTGCGCGACGCGATGGTGCCGTCGCTGTCGGTAGACGTATCGGTGAAGCTGGCCGTCAGCGCGCTGGTGGCGAACGTGAAGTTCGCGACCGGCGGGACGTTGACGCTGCCGCCCGAGAGATCGATCTGCCACGCGCCGCGGCCGTAGGTGCCGGCGGTGAGGATGTGTGGGCTGTCGTCCACTTCCAGATCGCTCGCCACCAGGCCGCTGGGCAGGCCGGTGGACATCGGCACGAAGCTGGCGCCGCCATCGGTGCTTTCGTACACGCCGATATCGGTGCCGACGAAGATGCGCTGCAGATTGAGCGGATCGATCGCCACCGTGTTCGCCGGCAGGTCCGGCAGGCCGGCGCCGATGCTGGTCCAACCGACGCCGCCGGCGGTCGAGACGTAGAGCTTGGCGCCGCCGAACGCCGCGCGCGCGACGAAGACGCGGCTGGGGTTGGTGAGGTCGATCGCGATATCGGCGACGCTGCCGCCGGGATAGTTGCCGGTCACGTCGGCCACGTTGGTGCTGGCGGCGTTGGCGCTGTAGTAGATCGAACCGGCGGTGGTGCCGGCGTAGACCGCGACGTTGCTGCCGATCTTCTTCGCGGTGATGACCCTCACCGTGCCGTTGACACGCGGGCTGACGGTGGTCCAGCTCATCGAGCTGCCGCTGGTCGGCGCGCGGGAGACGTAATAACCGCCGACGAAGTGATAGCCGCCGGCGACATCGGTGGGCGTGACCCAGGGGAAGCCGCCGCCGGTCAGGCCGCTGCTGCCGGCGCTGGCGAAGGTGCCGGGCGCGCCGGACTGGGTCGAACGGTAGATCGATGGCGTGCTGCCGCTGGGGTAACCGTTCTGGAACACGATCGCCGCATTCAGATCGTCGATGGCGTTCATGAAGCCGTCGCCGTTGACGACGGTGAGATCCCAGACGTTCGAGGTCGTGCGCTTCGAGGACGAGTTGTCCTGGGCACCGCCAAAGACGATGTTCGGATCGGTCGGATGAACCACGATGTCGTAGTACTGGGTGATGTTGAGATTGGCGTTCATGTTCACCCAGCTCGACGCGCCGTTGTCCGAGCGCCAGACGCCGCCGTCGCTGCCGATCCAGATCCGGTTGGGATCGTTGAGCGAGTAGCGGACGACATGGGTGTCCTGATGCACCTGCTGTGAGGTGCCCCAAGTCGATGTCAGCGTGGTGAAGGTGGCGCCGCCATCGGTGGAACGCCGCGGGCGGATCGCGCCGACCATGACCGTCATCGGATTGGTCGGATGCACCGCGAGCGTGAGGTTGTAGGTGCACTGGCCGTCGCAGGCCGCGGTGTTGACCGTGGCCCAGGTGCCGCCTGCATCGTCGGAGCGGTAGAGCGTGCTTGAACTCAGCGCGTAGAGGACGCCGGGGCTGCTGGGCGACAGCGCCAGGCGCAGGCGCGAGGAGGTGTTTGCGACGCCGAGCAGCGTCCAGGTGGCGCCGCCGTCGGACGAACGGTAAACGCCGCTGCCCGGCGCGCTGGCGTAGACGGTGCTGGTGCCGGGCACCGCCACGATGTCCTCGACCTTGCGGTCCATGACCTGGGTCCAGTTCGCCCCGTGGTCGGTCGAACGATAGATGCCGCCGTTGGCGTCGCCGCCGCCGTTGCAGCGGTCGCCGAAACCGGCGGTGAGCACGACGTTGGCATTGGTCGGCAGAGTCATCATCGAGGTGACCACCGACAGCGCCATGCCGGTGTTGCGCGCGGACCACGTATTGCCGCCGTCGCTGCTGAGGAACACGCCTTCGCTGAGGTAGCCGGCGCAGTCGCCGTCGTTGCGGTCGCCGGTGCCGGCCCAGACGTTCTGCGGGTTGCCCGGTTCCACGAACAGTGCGCCGATCGACTGCGAGCCGACATCGGCGAAGGTGGGCGTCCACGAGACGCCCGCGTCGATGCTCTTCCACACGCCGCCGTTGGCCGAGCCGACGTAGAGGGTGCCGTCGTTGGTCGGATGCGGCGCGATGGCGTTGATGCGGCCGGAGACGCGGCCCATCGTCCAGTTGCCCATGCGCATCGATGAAGGGCCGAGCTCGCGCCAAGCCGCGCCCGCGGCGCGGCCCGCACTCGCTTCCCTGGCCATCTGGATGCGCAGGGTGCGCACCGCATTGCGGCGTTTTTCGCCGGCGCCCCGGACCTTGTCGAGGCCCCTGGATTCGATCCACCAGCGACGGCGCTGCTCGATCTGCCAGCTCTCGTTGCCGGTGGCCTTGCTGCCGCGCGCCTGCGGCGGCGTCTGTTGCGCGGCGGCGATGCCTGCGCCCAGGACGCCAGCGAATATCAGGAAAGCCGTACCAAGCGATTTCAAACCCATCGTACTTGCTCCGTTGCGGTGAAGTTGCGGGTAACAGCATTGACACGGCGACATGTGCGATCAACGCAGCCGGAGTCGCCGCATCGTGCATGTACGAGGGGGCGGCTGCGCGTGGGTTCGATTCGCCGACATGCGCGTACGGCGCGGCGGACGAAGCTGCGCGGATGTTACGGCATCCGCCGCGGAGCTTCGCGACGTGATGCCTGTTTCGCCCATAAGAATGGGTTATGTGCGCGGATTTTCCATGCGGTCGCGAATGGCGTCGACGCCGTCATGCGTCGCGGATCGCGATCGGCCTTCCAACGCGCATCAACGCCGGATCATCGTCGCCTGCATGGTCGCGACGTGGACGCGATCGCCGTCGTTGGACGTCGCCAGCGGGAATGCCCAAAGGTCGCCATTGGTCACCATCAAGGTGCGACCGGGCTTGATCACATGGCCGCTGGCGATGAAGCGCACGCCGGCCGCGGGGCGCAGCAGGTTGACCTTGAATTCGACGCTCAGCACATCGGCGCCGGCCGGCATCAGCGTGGTCGCGGCCATCCCGCAGGCGGTATCGACCAGCGCCGCGGTGATGCCCGCGTGCAGGAAGCCGTTCTGCTGAGTAAAGTCAGCGTTGAAATTGAAGCCGATCCCCACTTGGCCCGGCGCCACCCGCAGCAGCGTCGCGCCGAGCGTGCGCATCAACGCCTGCTTTTCGAAGATGTCGCGGACGCGCGCGGCGAACGCGGGGTCGGGAACGTCGAATGCGCCGCCTTCGAGTGCGGTGCCGTCGACGACGCTGCCTGGATTCATTCCGGCGTGAACTCGCGACTGAACTGCATCGAGGACGTCTCGCCGCCTTCACGCACGATCTTCAGGTCGAAACTCAGCGTATCCGGCGGCGATACGTCCACGGTGCCGATGTAGTCGACCAGCGCCTGCCCCGTGCCCGACCCGGGGCCGCCGGTGCGCAGTTCGCGCATTTCGATGTCGCGGCGCTGGCCGTGCAGGTTGGCGACGGACGCCTGGATCGTCGCCGGCAACGCGACATCCTGTCCGTCCGGACCCTGGCGCACCGACACCAGCAGCATCAGTGTCCTGTCGCTGCGCTGGATGCCGTAGCCCCGGGCCATGGCCTCGTTGAGATTGGAGGTTCGCAGCACGTTGGCGCGGATGCTGACGTCGCCGATGCGGGTGATCGCTTCCTGCGGGACGTCGATCCGTCTGGCTTGCTTCGGCGCGTCATCGCCGCAGGCGGTCAGCAGGAGTGCGGCGCACAACATCGCAAGCGGGAACGGCCGGGTCATCGAAGGCATGGCGGAGGTCTCAGTCGTTCGCGGCGGACAATTGCCTGCCGCGTGCCGTGGCGTTGCGGATGGCGTCGGCGACCAGTGCGCTGAAGCCGCCGCTCTCGAAGGTTTCGATGGCAGCCTGGGTGGTGCCGC
Source organism: Lysobacter sp. (assembly GCA_043754745.1). Taxonomy (GTDB): domain Bacteria; phylum Pseudomonadota; class Gammaproteobacteria; order Xanthomonadales; family Xanthomonadaceae; genus Lysobacter_I. Next base: position 47 of record JAYUUH010000277.1, on the reverse strand, counting down.
CCGGCGAGGTCTCGCGACGGCGCAGTTCGGCCGGGTCTTCGCCGGAT
>JAYUUH010000276.1:0-4472 GCA_043754745.1 Lysobacter sp. | reverse complement strand
GCCGCCGGGTTTCATCGACACCGCGATCCCGACCGCGTCCTCGCCCATGTAGCGGATGCGCGGCGCGGCGGGGTCAGCGTAGCCGCGCTCGATCTCGGAGATGTCGCCCAGGCGCACGGTGCGGTCACCGGCGCGGATCGGGAACTGGCGGATCTCTTCCACCGACTCGAACGCACCGCTCACCCGCAGGCGCACCCGATCGGTGGCGGTCTCAAAGAATCCGGCAGACGTCACCGCGTTCTGTTCGGCCAGCGCCTGCTGCACGACCGGCAGCGGAATCCCCAGCGTGGCCAGCTTGGTGTTGGACAATTCGATCCAGATCTTTTCATCCTGCAGGCCGAGCAGTTCGATCTTGGCCACGTCGGGGACGCGCTGCAGTTCGAGTTCGAGGCGTTCGGCGTAGTCCTTCAGCAGCGCGTAGTCGAATCCCTTGCCGCTGATCGCGTAGATATTGCCGTAGGTGTCGCCGAATTCGTCGTTGAAGAACGGGCCGATCGCGCCCTGCGGCAGCGTCGGGCGGATATCGCCGACCTTCTTGCGCACCTGGTACCAGAGCTCGGGCAATTCGCTGCTGTCCATCGAATCGCGCGCGATGAAGAACACCTGCGATTCGCCCGGGCGCGAATACGAGAGCAGTTCCTCATAGTCGCCGGTTTCCATCAGCTTCTTTTCGATGCGGTCGGTGATCTCGCGCGAGACTTCCTCGGCGGTGGCGCCCGGCCACGCGGTCCTGATCACCATCGCCTTGAAGGTGAACGGCGGGTCTTCCGATTGCCCGAGGCTGCGATACGACCAGGCGCCAACGATTGCCAGCACCAGCATCATGTAGAGCACCAGCGAACGATTCGCGAGCGCCCATTCGGAGAGATTGAATCGGCGCATGGTCAGGGGGTCCCGCGCGTCATGGAGCGGACCTTACCGGTGACGGCTGGACGGGGCGGTTGGTGCGATCGACCGGCATCACTGCCTGGCCTTCGTGCAGGAGATGGCCGCCGGCCATCACCACCCATTCGGTCGGTTCCAGTCCGGACAGCACCGCGACGCCGTCGGCGGCGTAGGGACCGATCCGCACCGGCGCGCGCCGGGCCTTGTTGACCTTGGGGTCCACGGTCCAGACCACCGTCTGGCCTTTGTCGCCGCGATGCAGGGCGGACAAGGGCAGCCGCAGCGCATCGCCGCTCAGCGCGGCCGGGATGTAGACGCGCGCGCTCTGTCCCAGATCGACCCCTTGGGCGGCATCGGCCTGCAGGGTCGCGCGTGCGGCGTAGGTCCGCGCCTGCGGATCGGCGGCGGGCGCGATTTCGCGGATGCGGCCGGGGATCTGTTTGCCCTGCGCGCTCCACAACTCGATCACCACCAGCTGGCCGACCTTGAAGTCGCGGATATTCGATTCCGGCAGCGCGAACGCGACCTCGCGCCCGCCGTCGGCCGCCAGCCCGAACACCGATTGCCCGGCCGCGACCACCTGGCCGGCTTCGACCTGGCGGCTCACGACGACGCCGTCCTGTGGCGCGCGGAGCTGGCTGTAGCCGGCCTGGTTGCGCGACAGATCGAGCTGCGCGCGCGCGGCGCGGGCCTGACCTTCGGCCGCGCGCAGCGCAGCGGTCTGCTGATCCAGCGCGGAGCGGCTCACGAGTTGGTCCTTCGACAGGCTGGCGGTGCGGGCATAGTCGGCGCGGGCGCGGGCGAGCTGGGCCTCGGCGGCGGCAAAGTTGGCCTGCAGCGCTTCGACCTGCAGACGCAGGTCGCCGGGATCGAGCTCGGCGAGCAGATCGCCCCGGCGTACCCGGTCGCCCACATCCACGAGACGGCGCACCAGCTTGCCGCCGACCCGGAACGAGAGCGCGGCTTCTTCGCGCGCGCGGATTTCGCCGGCGTAGGCGCTGAGGCCATCGGCGCCATGCCCGGTCGCGGCGTCGGCACGCGCCACCAGCACCGGTCGCGGCGGCTGCGGCACCTTGTCGCCGTTCCCGCAGGCGGCCAGAGCGGCGGCGAGCAACAGCAGGACGGCGGTCCTCAAGCCCGCCGTCCCGAGGCTCGATGCAGTCTTCGTTCTTACCGTAAAACGCATTGCAATGACCCCTCGAGCGATCCCGGACATCATCCGGGTGGAGTATTCGATGGTGGATCCGGATTAGTAAACTGGCTGGTATCGTATAAATAACATACCAATTAGTCTAGTATTGCAAGCATGGTTGTTTCGAACCCCAATTCCCCGAGCCCCGAACCTGCCCGACCGGCCGGTCCCGGGCGCCCCAAGGACCTCGGCAAACGCGCCGCGATCCTCGATGTGGCCAAGCGGCTGTTCAGCCAGCATGGCTTCGACGGCGTGAGCATGGACCAGATCGCGGCAGAGGCCGGCGTGTCCAAACTGACCGTCTACAGCCATTTCGGCGACAAGGAATCGCTGTTCAGTTCCGCCATCCGCGCCAAGTGCGAGGAACAACTTCCGTCCGCGCTGTTCCTGGCCGGACTGGAAGGCAGTCTGCGCGAACAGCTGACCGCCATCGCGCACGGGTTCTTCCTGCTGATCACCAGCGAGGAAGCCATCGCGATGCACCGGATGATGATGGCGCCCGGCACCGGCGATACCCACGTCCGCGAGCTGTTCTGGCAGGCCGGGCCGCAGCAGGTGAAGGACGCGTTCGGCGACTTTCTGCGCTCCCGCGTCGCCCGCGACGAGCTTCACATCCCGGATATCGCGCGCGCCGCCTCGCAGTTCCTGTGCCTGATCAAGGGCGAACTGCACATGCAAATGCTCTGCGGCATGTGCTGCGACGCGCCCGTCGGCCACGTCGAACGGCATATCGACGCCACCGTGGACCTGTTCCTGCGCGCTTACGGCAAGGATGCGCACGGCCACGCTGGAGCATCGGCTTGATCCGCCCCCCGCCCCGCCGTGCTCAGTGTCCCGGTGACTTCCGGCACTCAGCCGGCAACCCCGCTTGCGGCGATGCTGCGTCCTGTGGCAACGATGTCGTCGCGACAGGGTCATCCCGGTAAACTCCACGCCGGTAAACTTCAGGCCCGATCACGCGTTTCCACCGCAGCACCCGCAGCAAGAGACCCCGAGATGACGATCGATTACGCCAAAGCACGCGAAACCATGGTCGAACAGCAGGTTCGCCCTTGGGAAGTGTTCGACTCTCGCGTTCTCGAGACCTTGGCGCGGCTGCCGCGCGAGCGTTTCGTGGTCGAAGCGCATCGCGCGCTGGCCTATTCCGACCTGGCGCTGCCGATCGGTCACGGCGAGTCGATGATGAAGCCGGTGCTGGAAGGTCGCACATTGCAGGCGCTGTCGATCACCGCCGGCGAGGACGTGCTGGAAATCGGCACCGGCAGCGGCTATCTGTCGGCCTGCCTCGGCAGCCTGGCCCGGGACGTCGTCAGTCTCGAGCGGCACGCCGACCTCGCCCAGGCCGCGCGCGCGCGGCTGCAGGCGCAGAGCATCGGCAACGTCCGCATCGACACCATCGACGCCCTGCAGTGGGACAGCGAACGCCGGTTCGACGCGATCTGCGTCGGTGGCGCGGTCGCCGCGGTGCCTTCGCGCTTCCTGCAGTGGCTGCGTCCGGGCGGCCGCATGTTCGTGATCCACGGGCTGGCGCCGGCGATGGAAGCCGCACTGGTTCGCCCCGCCGACAACATCGCCGGTTATCAGGTCGAATCGCTGTTCGAGACCGAGCTTCCTTACCTCGTCGGCACCGCACCCGTTCCCCAATTCCAGCTGTGAGCCGCCTGCCCGGCACTGCGCCGACGCGCGGATCGTCGAATACCTAAAAGGAAGATCATGACTCGCCGTCCTCTCGCCCTCGCCCTCGCCCTGCTCGTACTGCCGCTCGGCGCACAGGCCGAAGATCTACTGCAATCCTACGAACTCGCGCGCAACAGCGATCCACAGTTCGCGGCCGCTGAAGCCGGACGCCTCGCCACGCGCGAAGGCGCGGTGCAGACCCGCGCCACCTTCCTGCCGCAGATCGGCGGCTCGGTCGGCGCGAGTTATTCCGACACCACCTCCGAACTGGGCAGCGGCCTTGAAGTATCGGACGGCGGCGGCGGCGCCAGCTATGGTTTCTCGGTCGATCAGTCGATTCTCAACTTCGGCAATATCGCGCGCCACCGTTCGCAGCTTTCGCTTTCGGAGGCCGCCGACTTCCAGCTCGAGGCCGCCGGCGATTCGCTGATCACGCGCACCTCCGCCGCCTACTTCAACGTGCTGGTCGCGCTTGAGACGCTGTCCGCGGCGGAAGCGCAGGAAACCGCGCTGAAGAAGCAGTTCGACTTCGCCGACAAGCGCCTCGAAGTGGGCCTCGCCCCGATCACCGACGTGCACGAAGCCCGCGCGCAGTACGACCGCGCCCGCGCCAACACCATCGTCACCCGCAATGCGCTGGAAGACGCGTATCGCGCGCTGGAGGAAATCACCGGCAAGGAGGTGCGCGCGCTCAAGTCGTTGCCGCAGGACTTCCAGC
>JAYUUH010000275.1:0-4479 GCA_043754745.1 Lysobacter sp. | reverse complement strand
CCCGACAGCACCGGCCCCCGCTGCGCCGGCCCCCGTTGCGCCTGCACCGGCCGCGCCGCCTGCGCCTGCGGCATCTGCCCCGCAGCCCGCCGCTCCGCCCGCGCCGGTGGCATCCGCGCCGATGGGCGCCGGCCTGCCGCCGGTGCGCTTCGAAGCCGACGCGGTGCTGCCCGGGAAAGTCCCGTACGCCAGCCCGGCGGTGCGCCTGTTCGCGCGCGAGCTCGGTGTCGACCTGGCCCGAGTCGCCGGCAGCGCCCGCGGCGGCCGCATCAGCAAGGAAGACGTGCAGCAGTTCGTCAAATCCGCGCTTGCAGGAGGGGCTGTAGGAGGGGCTTCAGCCCCGACGGGCGGCGGCCTCAACCTCCTCCCCTGGCCCAAGATCGACTTCTCCAAATTCGGAGAGATCGAAACCCGCGAACTGCCACGGATCAAGAAGATTTCCGGCGCCAACCTCGCGCGCAACTGGGCGATGATCCCGCACGTCACCCAGCACGACGACGCCGACATCACCGATCTGGAAGAACTGCGCGTCGCGCTCAACAAGGAAAACGAAAAGGCGGGCATCAAACTCACGATGCTTGCGTTCCTGATGAAGGCGGTGACCTCCGCGCTGCAGAAATACCCCGACTTCAACGCCTCGCTCGACGCCGACGGCGGCACCTTGGTGCTGAAGAAGTATTTCCACGTCGGTTTCGCCGCCGACACCCCGAACGGCCTTGTGGTGCCGGTGGTGCGCGATGTCGACAAGAAGGGCGTGATCCAGATCGCGCAGGAAACCGGCGAACTCGCGAAGAAGGCGCGCGACGGCAAGCTCGGCCCTGCGGAGATGAGCGGCGGCTGTTTCTCGATCAGCTCGCTCGGCGGCATCGGCGGGACCAGCTTCACGCCGATCGTCAATGCGCCGGAAGTCGCGATTCTCGGTGTCTCCAAATCCGCGATCAAACCGGTCTGGGACGGCAAGCAGTTCGCGCCGCGCCTGATCCTGCCGCTGTCGCTGTCCTACGACCATCGCGTGATCGACGGCGCGTCCGCCGCGCGCTTCACCGCATATCTGGCGCAGTTGCTCGCCGATATGCGCCGCGTGCTGCTGTGATCGGGGGTGAGTCGGAACGCATTCGCGCGGCACTGCCGCGCGGTTCCGGCGAACGCCCGGCCATGGATGGCCGGGCCGGGCGATCCGAAGACCAAACGTCTCGCCATGGATGGCGGCAGTGACGACAGAGTTTGAATGACGGGCGGTGCCTGTCGACACATCTAAGTCAAGACCCAACCGAGACAAACGCATGACGACGACAGTGGAAGTGAAGGTCCCCGACATCGGCGACTTCGACGGCATCCCGGTGATCGAGATCCTGGTGGCGGTAGGCGATACCGTCGCCAAGGACCAGGGACTGGTAACACTCGAATCCGACAAGGCGACGATGGAAGTGCCGTCGTCCGCCGCGGGCGTGGTGAAAGATATCAAGGTGAAGTTGGGCGACAGCGTGTCGAAGGGCAGCGTGATCGCGGTTCTGCAAGCTGCTGAAAACGCAGCCTCACCTCTCCCGTCGGGAGAAGGTTCCCGTAGGGCGGATGAGGGTAAGCATCAGGCGAGTGTTGCAGATCTGCGCGAAACCGAACCCTCACCCGCTGCTGCGCAGCGACCTCTCCCGGCGGGAGAGGTAAAGGCTGCCGCATCCTCGGGCCGCAAGGCCGACATCGAATGCCGCATGCTGGTCCTCGGCGCCGGCCCCGGCGGCTACACCGCCGCGTTCCGCAGCGCCGATCTCGGCCTCGATACCGTGCTGGTCGAACGCTACGCCGCGCTCGGCGGCGTCTGCCTCAACGTGGGCTGCATTCCGTCGAAGGCGCTGCTGCATGCCGCCAACGTGATCGACGAAGCCGCGCACGCGAAGGACTACGGCATCGACTTCGGCGCGCCGAAGATCGCGCTCGATGCGCTGCGCGGCTACAAGGAAAAGGTCGTCGGCCAGCTCACCAAGGGGCTCGCCGGCATGTCCAAGCAGCGCAAGGTGCGGGTGGTGCAGGGCACGGGCAGATTCCTGTCGCCCAACGAGATTGAAGTGCAAGGCGACGCCGGCATCCAATTGATCCGGTTCGAGCACTGCATCATCGCCGCCGGTTCGCAGCCGGTGAAACTGCCGGCGTTCCCCTGGGACGACGCGCGGGTGATGGATTCGACCGACGCGCTGGAATTGAAGGACATCCCGAAGACGCTGCTGGTGGTCGGCGGCGGCATCATCGGCCTGGAAATGGCGACGGTGTATCGCGCGCTCGGCAGCGCGGTGACCGTGGTCGAGTTCATGGACCAGATCATGCCGGGCACCGATACCGACCTGATCAAGCCGCTCGCCGACCGCCTGAAGAAGCAGGGCATCGCGATCCATCTCAAGACCAAAGTCACCGAAGCCAAGGCGACCGAAGCGGGTATCGTCTGCGGTTTCGACGGCGCCAGCATCCCGGCGAGCGACACCTACGACCGCGTGCTGGTCGCCGTCGGCCGCACGCCGAACGGCAACAAGCTGGATGCCGGCAAGGCCGGCGTCGCGGTCACCGAGCGCGGCTTCATCAACGTCGACCGGCAGATGCGCACCAATGTGCCGCACATCTTCGCGATCGGCGACATCATCGGCCAGCCGATGCTGGCGCATAAAGCCACCCACGAGGGCAAGCTCGCCGCGGAAGTCGCCGCAGGCGAAAAGAAGGAATGGGTCGCGCGGGTCATCCCGTCGGTGGCCTATACCGACCCGGAAATCGCCTGGGTCGGCATCACCGAAACCGAGGCGAAGGCCAAGGGCCTGAAGGTCGGTGTCGGCAAGTTCCCGTGGGCCGCGTCGGGCCGCGCCATCGGCATCGGCCGCACCGAAGGCTTCACCAAGCTGATCTTCGACGAAGCCAGTCACCGCATCGTCGGCGGCGGCATCGTCGGCGTGCATGCCGGCGATCTGATCGCCGAAGTCGCGCTGGCGATCGAGATGGGCTGCGAAGTCGCTGACATTGGCCACACCATCCATCCGCATCCCACGCTCAGCGAATCCGTGGGCATGGCGGCGGAAGTGTTCGAAGGCACCATCACCGACCTGTACATCCCGAAGAAGAAATGACGGACATTTCATGTAAAGCGGCCTTCAGGCCGCTGTGTTGTCCAGGAAAGGCGACAGCGGCCTGAAGGCCGCTCTACAGGTATTTGGAACGGACCCTATGAAAACCCTCGGCCTCATCGGCGGCATGAGCTGGGAATCGACGCTGCCGTACTACCGCATCGTCAACGAGCGCGTGCGCGAGCGTCTCGGTGGCCTGCATTCGGCGAAGCTGGTGCTGCACAGCGTCAACTTCGCCGAAATCGAGGCGCTGCAGCATGCCGGCGACTGGGATGCCGCTGGCGCGCAGTTGGCCGACGCCGCGCGCGGGCTGCGCCTGGCGGGCGCAGAAGCGATGGTGGTCTGCACCAACACCATGCATCTGGTCGCGCCGGCCATCGAGGCCGCGGTCGATATTCCGCTGTTGCACATCGCCGACGCTACCGCGCAGCGCATCCGTGCCGCAGGGCTGGCGCGCGTGGCGCTGCTGGGCACGCGTTTCACCATGGAGCAGGCGTTCTATCGCGAACGCATCGAAGCCGCGGGAATCGCGGTGCTGACGCCCGATGCGGCGCAGCGCGAGCGCGTCCATCAGACGATCTACGACGAACTGTGCCTGGGCCGCATCGTCGATGCATCGCGCGACGCGTACCGCGCGATCATGGCGGGCCTGGTCGCGCGCGGCGCGCAGGGCGTGATCCTCGGTTGCACCGAGATCGGGCTGCTGGTGGGCGCGAACGATGCCGAGGTGCCGCTGTTCGACACCGCCCGCATCCACGCCGAAGCCGCCGCCGACTGGGCATTGGCGCCATAGGCGCCAACAATCTGGTCGAATTTAAAAGCGGTCGACGCTTCAAAAGCCAAGGTGGCGCCGGCGATGGGGCCGTGGAAGCGCTGCTGGAAGCCCACTCGTCCATTGTCGACCTCAGGGGTGATCAGGGGTGACATCGAGATCGAACCAGTCGTAGCCCGCGAAATGCCGAACTTCTCGGCGCGCAGTGTGCCGCACAGGCCCGCGATCCCCGCATCCGCCTGCAGGCCGAAGCTGAAAGTCGGGGTTTCGATCGGGCCGTGGTCGTACATCACGCTGCCCGCGCAATGCAGGATGTCGGCACTCCGCGTCGCAGCGCGCACCGGTCGCGCGCGATGCAGCCCGGCCCGGAGCCGGGGCTGGGATCCGCTGTCGCCGATGGCCAATGCGTAGGGACCGCCGCAGGCGCGGACAATGGAGCGGACAATGGAACGGTCCGCTTGGGGAAGATTCGGCCCGTCGTTCAGACCCGTAACGGGACGCTGGACCGGTTTTGCGACCGGATCGATGGTTCTGGCCTGTCGTCACCCGTCTTGTCCGGGGTTCATCGTGGTTGCCCCGGAAAACCACGGACTGTTATACTTTTGC
>JAYUUH010000274.1:0-4483 GCA_043754745.1 Lysobacter sp. | reverse complement strand
CCACAGACCGATCAGCGAGAGCAGCAGGTAGCCCAGGGTGATCGCCACCGTCGGTTCGCGACGCAGCAGCGCCATCGCCTTCGGAAACCAGACCAGGCGATGCGCGTAGTCCCCGGTTGCCGCTGCATCGGGCTTGGCGGGCGTCGTGGCGCAGGCCACGGCGCTGGCGTCATCGGACGGCCGCGGTGGCGTCTTTCCCGGCCGGGGCTCCTGTTTTTGTCTGGATTTCGAGCCGCGCGATGCATTCATCGCCACATGGTAACGCGACCCCTGCCATGCCCGTGCCGACGCTGGTCGGGATCGTGCAGACGCGGCCGAGCGGCGCCCGTTATACTCCGTCGGCACGGTGGGAGAAGCGGCCCGGATATCCGGGTCGCTGCCGAAGGCGCAATTCGCCCGGAATCGCTCAGGCCTGATACCGCCGCGTGTACAGCACTCTGGAGAGATCGGCCGCCCATCGCAGACATGCCGGGCAGCGTCGGCGCCGAAGGGGCAAGATCGCCGGACCGCGGAACCACTGTCCCGGCGATTCAAACTCTCAGGCAGAAGGACAGAGGGGTGAGCGGGGTTTCTGGCGACGCGAGTCGCGAGCCCGCGAACGTTCGCCGGCTTGTGGCCGGTGGGCGTGAACGCCCCTCCCTCCGCCAGACGACGCCCCCATGTCCAAGACTCCCGTGTTCACGACTCAGATGTCCCGCGCTTCGCTGCGCGATCTCGAACATCATCACGCCTTCCTCGAACGCCACATCGGCCCCAACGACGCCGAGATCGATCACATGCTGCGTGCGATCGGCCACGACTCGCTGGAAACGCTGACCGACGCCATCGTGCCGGCGAGCATCAAGTCCGCCGCGCCGCTGGCGCTGCCCGAGGCGATCACCGAAGTCGAAGCGCTGGCCAAGATCCGCACCATCGCCGACAAGAACCAGGTGTTCCGCAGCTTCATCGGCCAGGGCTATTACGGCACCCACACGCCGAACGTCATCCTGCGCAACATCCTCGAGAACCCGGCGTGGTACACGGCCTACACGCCCTACCAGGCGGAAATCTCGCAGGGCCGCATGGAAGCGTTGATCAACTTCCAGACCATGTGCGCCGACCTTACCGGCATGGAGATCGCCAACGCGTCGCTGCTGGATGAAGGCACCGCCGCCGCCGAAGCGATGACCCTGGCCAAACGTTCGGCCAAGTCGAAATCGAACCTGTTCTACGTGTCCAACGGCGTGCACCCGCAGACCATCGAAGTGCTGCGCACCCGCGCCGAACCGATGGGCATCGAGCTGCTGATCGGCGACGATGCCCACGCGCACAGCGCCGATTGTTTCGGCGTGCTGCTGCAATACCCCAACACCTTCGGCGGCATTGGCGATTACAAGGCGCTGGCCGATGCCGTGCATGCGCGCAACGGCGTGGTCGCGGTCGCGACCGATCTGCTCGCGCTGACACTGATCGCCGCGCCCGGCGAATGGGGCGCGGATATCGTCGTCGGCAACAGCCAGCGCTTCGGCGTGCCGTTCGGCTTCGGCGGCCCGCACGCCGCGTTCATGGCCTGTCGCGACGCCTACAAGCGCAGCATGCCGGGCCGGCTGATCGGCGTGTCCATCGATGCCGAAGGCAAGCCCGCGTATCGCCTGACGCTGCAGACCCGCGAGCAGCACATCCGCCGCGAGAAGGCCACGTCGAACATCTGCACCGCGCAGGTGCTGCTGGCGGTAATGGCCAGCATGTACGCCGTCTATCACGGCGCCGAAGGCCTGACCCGCATCGCCCGACGCACCCATCGCCTGACCGCGATCCTCGCCGCCGCGCTGCGCAAGGCCGGCATCGCGGTCGGCAACGATTTCTTCGACACGCTGCACGTCACCGGCATCGATGCGGCCGCGATCCATCTCAAGGCCAAGGCCGCGCAGCTCAACCTGCGTCCGATCGACGCGAACAGCGTCGGCATCAGCCTCGATGAAACCACCACCCGCGAAGACGTGGCCGCGCTCGCCGCGCTGTTCGGCGCCGACGCTTCGGACATCGACGCGCTCGATGCGGATACAGCCGACGCCCTGCCCGCCGCGCTGCTGCGCACATCGGACTTCCTGTCCCACCCGGTGTTCAACACCCATCACAGCGAACACGAACTGCTGCGCTACATGCGCGCGCTTTCGGACAAGGATCTGGCGATGGACCGGACCATGATCCCGCTGGGCAGTTGCACGATGAAACTCAACGCCACCGCCGAGATGATTCCGGTGACGTGGCCGGAGTTCGGCAACCTGCATCCGCTGGCGCCGGCCGAACAGACCGTCGGCTATACGCAGCTGATCGACGAACTGGAAGCGATGCTGGTCGAATGCACCGGCTACGACGCGGTGAGCCTGCAGCCAAATTCCGGCGCGCAGGGCGAATATGCCGGTCTGCTCGCGATCCGCGCCTATCACCAGTCGCGCGGCGAAGCGCATCGCGACATCTGCCTGATCCCGGAATCCGCGCACGGCACCAATCCGGCCTCAGCGCAGATGTGCGGCATGACCGTCGTCGTCACCAAGTGCGACGGCAACGGCAACGTCGATCTCGACGACATCCGCCACAACGCCGAAAAATACAGCGACCGCCTCGCCGCGCTGATGATCACCTACCCGTCCACGCACGGCGTGTTCGAGGAAGACATCGTCGCGATCTGCGACATCGTGCATCAGCACGGCGGTCAGGTGTATACCGACGGCGCCAACATGAACGCGCTGGTCGGCGTGGCCAAGCCCGGCAAGTGGGGTTCCGACGTCTCGCACCTCAACCTGCACAAGACCTTCTGCATCCCGCACGGCGGCGGCGGTCCGGGCGTCGGCCCGTGCGCGGTGAAAGCGCATCTCGCGCCTTTTCTTCCAAAGGCCTTACCTAATGCCGGCATCCATGCCAGCGAGAATCAAAAAGCTGCCATCCATGGCAGCGGATTCAACTCTGGCGAAGGCAAGGTCGGCATGGTGTCGGCGGCATCCTTCGGCAGCGCCAGCATCCTGCCGATCAGCTGGATGTACATCACTATGATGGGCACCCAGGGTCTGCGCAAGGCCACCCAGGTCGCGCTGCTCAACGCCAACTACATCGCCACGCGCCTCGCGCCGCATTACGACACGCTCTACACCGGTCGTAACGGTCTGGTCGCGCACGAATGCATCCTCGACCTGCGTCCGCTGAAGGACAGCACCGGCATCACCGCCGAAGACGTGGCCAAGCGCCTGATCGACTTCGGCTTCCACGCCCCGACCCTGAGTTTCCCGGTCGCCGGCACGCTGATGGTGGAACCGACCGAGAGCGAATCGCAGCACGAACTCGACCGCTTCATCGACGCGATGATCCAGATCCGCGACGAGATCCGCGCGATCGAAGACGGCCGCCTCGACCGCGAGGACAACCCGCTGAAGCACGCGCCGCATACCGCGATCGCGGTCGCCGGCAGCGAGTGGACCCACGCCTATCCGCGCGAACTCGCCGCGTTCCCGTTGCCGGCGCTCAAGCTGCAGAAGTACTGGCCGCCGGTCGCGCGCGTCGACAACGTCTACGGCGACAAGAACGTGATGTGCGCCTGCATCCCGGTGGATGCGTACAAGGAAGAAGCGGAAGCGTGAGCGCATCGAATTATCGAAAACGCTACGCACGGCGGGCTCAGGCCCGCCGTTTCTTCATCCACCGCACGGCTTTATCCGTAGCGCGGCCGCCTCAACGCCAGCCGGCGTCGCGCGCGGCGCGCTCGTCATCGGCCAGCAACGGCTCGCCGTCGATGCGCGATTCGATCTCGGCAATCACGACCGGCGAAATCCCGGCCGCGGCCTGACGCAAGCCCTCGCCCGCAGCCGGATCGGCTGCGCCGATCAACGCCGATATCCGCCAGCGACCGGCTTCGCGACAAGCAACGCCCTGCATCGACTCATTGCCGCGCATCGAGAAGCTGCGGCACATGCGTCCGTCGCGATCGCGGAACGTCAATCCGATGCCGACTGGCGACGTTGGATCCGGCTCGCTCGCCAGGCGCTCGTCCAGGTCGCGCGCCAACGCGCCGCCCGCGAGCATTGCGCCGTCGTCTACACGCACGGGCGCCTGCGCGCCGCTCCACCAGAAGCCCGCCGCGACCGCCGTGATCGATGCGGCGACCGCGTAACCGATCCATGCCGGCGCCGCGCGCGTCGGCAACGCGACCACCTTGCCGGTCTTGGGCGCGTCCGCCGCGAGCACGATCTTGAATCGTTCAGGCATTGCTTCTTCGAGCATCGGGTCGTACGCGGCGCGCAGGCGGGCACGCATCCGCATGTCGCGAGCAACCGTCTCGGCGAGCACCGGATCGGCAGCGAGCGATGCGTCGACGCGATCGCGCGCTTCGGCGTCGAGCTCGCCGTCGACATAAGCCTGCAATTCGAGTGGATCGATCCGGGATTTCATTCGTGCCCCAACCATGACTGCAAGGCGACGCGCGCGCGCGACAGGCGGCTGGTGACTGTGC
>JAYUUH010000273.1:0-1520 GCA_043754745.1 Lysobacter sp. | reverse complement strand
AGCTGAATTATTTCGGCTCTCTGCGCCTGATCATGGGCGTGATGCCGACGATGATCCAGCGCCGCAAGGGCCACATCATCAATATCAGTTCGATCGGCGTGCTCGCCAGTTCGCCGCGGTTCTCGGCCTATGTCGCTTCGAAGGCGGCACTGGACGCGTTCAGCCGCTGCGCGCAGGGCGAGCTGTCGGGCAAGGGCATCAGTTTCACGACCATCAACATGCCGTTGGTGCGCACGCAGATGATCGCGCCGACCAAGATGTACGAAAGCGTGCCGACGCTGAGCCCCGACGAGGCCGCCGACATGGTGGTGAAGGGCATCATCGAGAAGCCCAGCCGCATCGCGACCCGCCTCGGCATCTTCTCGGCGCTGCTCAATGCGGTGGCGCCGAAGGCCTACGAGGTGATCATGAGCACCGCGTTCGAACTGTTCCCCGATTCGCCCGCCGCCAAGGGCGATCGGAAGGCGCTGAAGGAAGATCAGCCCAGCCAGGAGCAGATCGCGTTCGCATCGCTGATGCGTGGCGTGCACTGGTAAGTCGCGTCGACTCGAAGCGCATCGTCCAGCGATACGCGAAAACACGAAAGGCAGCCGCGAGGCTGCCTTTCGTATGTGCGTCGGCGGATGCAATGGGCAGCCTCGCTGCGCATGGATCGCGACTTCAGCCGCTTGTAACCGCATCGGACAAAAGAAACCCGCCAACCTGAAGCCGTGAGGGGAGGGGAGCTACGGCGTTCGTTGCGGGCTGGCGGGTCAAAAAGCGGCCGATGGCCACCAATCGGAGCATCGCTTACGCGACACGAGAGAGTACGTTGGAGCTGTTGCGGTCAAACCGATCCGGATGGGTGGAGCGGGGCAACAGAGGTTGCCCGGCTTCGTTCAACCGTTATGCGTCGGGTTGTTATTCCTTCGGCGCGGCATTCTTGCGGGCGCGCTTGGCCGGGGCCTTCACGGCTTTCAGCGCTTTTTCGACCTTGGGGGCTTTCGCAGCTTTGGCAGCCTTGCGCGGCGCCGCGGCTGGCTTGCCGCCTTGGCGACGCAGTTCGGCGGTCAGGGCTTCGACGCGGCTGCTGAGATCGTTGAGGTCTTCGCGACTCGGCACGCCGAGCTTGACCAGGGCGCGCTGCACGCGGTCTTCGAAGACCTTTTCCAGCTTGTCCCACGTATCGGTGGCGCGCTCGCGGGCCTGGCCGACGCGGTTTTCGACCACATCGCGGACCACTTCGGCGCGGCCGCCGGCGAACTTGCGCATGGTCTGCTCCAGACCCATGCCTTCCTTCACCAGGCCTTCGAACAGCTTGGTGCCTTCGGCCTGCGCGCGCGAAAAGGCGCCCACCCCAGCGAGCCAGATCTGCTGTGCGGATTCGCTCAGCGACGTGGACATGCGCTCGGCATGGGCCTGCGCATCGTCGGATTTCGCGGTGGTCTTCTTTGCGGCGGTTTTCTTGAACTTGGCCATATGCCCTCCAAGCGGGCGCGTGATCGATTGCGCAACAGAATGGAGCAGTTGTCTAGAGTATT
>JAYUUH010000272.1:0-1520 GCA_043754745.1 Lysobacter sp. | reverse complement strand
ACCGACCGGTCTGCTGGAATATCTCGGCGATGCGCGATTCTGGTTCGAATCGCTGCAGAATTGGCCGGGAGCGAATTCCTGTCCATGTTCGCGCTGGTAGTGCTTTCGATCTTCCTGCGCCAGAAGGATTCCCCGCAATCCAAACACATCGACGCGCCGCATTCGCAGACAGGCGATTGAAGCGCATCCCAGGAGTCAAGCCATGCCGGAAGGTCCATCCCTCGTCATTCTTCAGGAAGAACTCGCGCATTTCGCAGGAAAGAAGATAAAACGCATCGCGGGCAGCGCCAAGATCGAATTGACGCGCATGGACGGCCTGCGCGTGAGATCGGTCAGGACCTGGGGCAAACACCTGCTGTTCGAATTCGACGACTTCAGCCTGCGTATCCACCTGTTGCTCTATGGACGTTGCCGGGTCACGACGCCTGCGATGACGGTCGAAAGTACCGGCAGCGCACCTCGGGTGTCTCTGGATTTCGGAGACGCTCAGGTGGATTTCCGCGCCTGCTCGGCAAAATTCGTGGAGGGGCCGTTGGACGACGCCTACGAATGGCGGGCCGACGTCATGTCGGATGCATGGAACTGCGCTGCGGCGCGCGCGAAACTGCGTGGGGCACCGGACATGCTGGTCTGCGATGCGCTTCTGGATCAGAGCATCTTTTCCGGTGTGGGAAACATCATCAAGAACGAAGTACTGTTCCGCACCCGAATCCATCCGCTCAGCCGTGTCGGACACTTGCCTCCCCGGAAACTGGCCGCCATGGTCGCCGAAGCGCGCGACTACAGCTTCGATTTCCTCGAGTGGAAACGCGCTTTCGTGCTGAAGTCGAAATGGAAGGTCCACACGCGTTCGACCTGCCAGATCTGCAGCCGCGCACTGAGGAAGGATGCGAGTCTCGGAAAGTCGAAACGTCGCAGTTTCTGCTGCGAACACTGCCAGGTTCTCTACGCATGACGCTTCGCGCTGTTGACGGACGGTTGCTTCAGGATCCATTTACCGGTTCTCTTGCGGACGGAGTCGCAGCAACGACGGGCAGGGAAGCCTCAGCTTCGTGCATAAAGCCCAAGACCGGAGGCATTCTGCATGGCAATCCCGCGATTTCGATACGCCACATCTGCGTTCCCACGGAACATTCGGCGCGGATCGCTATCGCGTGCATCACGACGAGGGCTTCCATGCTCGATCTCTTCGATGCGGGAACGCAGCAGCGGTACGCATGTCGCCTGTCGAGGCAGCATCGGCGACTGCCCGGTATGGTTCTTGCTTGGGTACTCAGGTCGTCGCTTTCGGCGGCATTCGATCAATCACAATTTGGAGAACATCATGGGACTCATCATCTGGCTCATCATTGGCGGCATCGTAGGTTGGATCGCCAGCATGATCATGCGGCGCGACGGACAACAGGGCATCTTCCTCAATATCGTTGTCGGCATCATCGGTGCCTTCATCGGCGGTCTCCTGCTTGGACCGAGGATGGGCGCGGGCGGTATCAACGATGGATTCAGCGTCATGAGCTTCG
>JAYUUH010000271.1:0-1522 GCA_043754745.1 Lysobacter sp. | reverse complement strand
CGACCTCGCCTTTGTACAGGCCACGCTCGCGCAGGAACGTCCACGCGTAGACCAGTGCGAACGCGCTGACCACGCAGGCCACCCACTTCAGCACATCGGCCATGTCGTCGCGGATGAACATCCCGTTGAGCACTGTGCCCTGCCCGCCCACATCCAGCGCGACCATGCCCGCGACCACGATCAGCGTGGCGATGCTCAGCACATGTACGACGACGCGCTGGCGCTCGCTGATGAACAGGTCGAGCAGCAGCAGCGCGAACGCTGCGCCCATGAGCACGAGCTCGGGCAGCAGCGGCATCAGATCGGCGGTAGTGACGCTGTTTACAATCATGATGGTCTCAGAGCTTGCTGATCGCCAATTGGCTGGCGAGTTGGGCGATGGCGGGTTCCATCAAGTCGGTCAAGGGTTTCGGATACACGCCGATCAGCAACGTGCCGGCTGCGAACGCCGTCAATACGATCCACTCGCGCGGATTGATGTCTTCGAGTTCGGCCACGTGCGCATTGCCGACTTCGCCGAACGCAACCCGCTTCACCAGCCACAGGGTGTAGGCGGCGCCGAGGATCAGGGTGATGGCCGCGGTGAATGCGAGCATCGGGTGCGCCTGGAAGCTGGCCACGATCACCATGAATTCGCCGACGAAGCCCGACGTGCCCGGCAGACCGGCATTGGCCATGCCGAAGAACACCAGGAACGCCGCGAACCACGGCATCACGCTGGCCACGCCGCCGTAATCCTTGATCATGCGACTGTGCATGCGGTCGTAGAGCACGCCGACGCAGGAGAACATCGCGCCGGAAATGAAGCCGTGCGAAATCATCTGCACCATCGCACCCTGCATGCCCAGACGCGCGGCTTCGGGATTGCCCTGGTCGCGGACCAGCATCAGCGCGATGAAGATGCCGAGGGTGACGAAGCCCATGTGAGAGATCGACGAATATGCGATCAGCTTCTTCATGTCTTCCTGGACCAGCGCGACCAAGCCGATGTAGACCACCGCGATCAGGCTCAACGCGATCACCAGCCAGGCGAATTCGTGGCTGGCATCAGGCGTGATCGGCAGGCTGAAACGCAGGAAACCATAGCCGCCGATCTTCAGCATGATCGCGGCCAGGATCACCGAACCGCCGGTCGGGGCCTCGACGTGAGCGTCGGGCAACCAGGTGTGGACCGGGAACATCGGCACCTTCACCGCGAACGCGATGAGGAAGGCGAAGAACAGCCACATCTGCTCTTTCGCATCCAGCGGCAGCGCGTACAGATCCGGCAACTGCCAGCTGCCGGCCTGCAGGTACAGATAGATCAACCCGACCAGCATGAACACCGACCCGAGGAAGGTGTACAGGAAGAACTTCACCGATGCGTAGACACGGCGCGGACCGCCCCAGACGCCGATGATGATGAACATCGGGATCAGCGTCGCTTCGAAGAACACGTAGAACAGCAGGCCATCGAGCGCGCAAAAAACGCCGATCATCGCGCCCGACAGGATCAGGAAAGCGCCCATGTACTGGGACACTT
>JAYUUH010000270.1:0-1523 GCA_043754745.1 Lysobacter sp. | reverse complement strand
CGTCCTGTGGTGGGCGGCAAACGCCTCATGGAGAAGACGTCCGAGCACGCCAAACTCAAGGCTGAGGAAGAGCAGGCAGTCGCCAAATTGCTTGAACTCGCCGGAAACGTCGAAGCGGTCATCAAGGACTACTCGCCCTATCGTCTCGGCATGTACGAGGGCGCCAACGGCGTCATCTTTTCCGAAACACTCGAGTTTCTAGGCTACGTCCTCAACCGTATCGAAGAGCCGGTGCCGGTGCTGCACGCGCCGATCTACAACTACCTGCCGGTCAGCCGGCACATGTTCTCCACAAAAAGTGGCGATTTCGTGATTACGACGCCCAATGGCGTCAATCACTTCGGCGCAGTCCTCAACGTCAAGGAATATGCCGACAGCACTTACCCCGGAATCCTCAATGGCCTGAAGTATCTCGATTTCGAGTATGTCATGACCCATTCCTTCAGTCCGATGGGCCGCCAGGACGGGCTCAAGGTGCTGGAACGCACCAAAGGCATGATGATCTCCTCGGGCGACAAGGCGGTGAGCCAGATCGTCGAACTCGATTACGCTATGGACGAGATGGTGTCAGGTAATTTCGTGCTTGGCGAATACCATTTCATCATTGCGGTGTATGCTGAGACTCAGGAAACGCTGAGCCAGCGGGTTGCGACCACGCGTGCTGAACTGTCCAACGCCGGTTTTGTCTCGTCGAAAGAGGATCTAGCCGTCGCCCCGTCCTTCTATTCGCAGATGCCGGCCAACTGGAAGTACCGTACGCGCATCGCAAACGTCAGTTCGCTGAATTTCCTGGGGTTGTCGCCGCTGCACAATTTCGCATCCGGCAAGCGCGACAACAATCCCTGGGGCGAATGCGTCACCACGCTGCAGACGACCAACGGCCAGCCGTACTACTTCAACTTCCATGCCACCCACCCGGCCGAAAATTCGCTGGGCGAGAAAGCCATCGCCAATACGATGGTCATCGGCAAGTCCGGTACCGGTAAAACCGCGCTGATCAATTTCCTGCTCAGCCAGGTCCAGAAGTACAACCCGTCGCCGACCATCTTCTTCTTCGACAAGGACCGAGGCGCCGAGATCTTCGTGCGTGCCTGTGGCGGCAACTATCTGGCGCTCGAAAACGGTCAGCCGACGGGTTTCAACCCGTTCCAGTGCGAACGCAACGAAGGCAACGTGCAGTTCCTCGCCGATCTCATCAAGGTGCTGCTCGGCAAGAAAGAATATACCTCGCGCGATGAGGAAGACATTTTTCGCGGCGTCGAGAACATGCTCGATACGCCGATGCATCTGCGCAGCATGACCAATTTTCAGAAGAGTCTGCCCAACATGGGCGATGACGGGCTGTTCGCGCGCATGCGCAAATGGACCAGCTCGGGATCCCTGGGCTGGGTGTTCGACAACCCGGTCGACACCATCGATCTTCAGAAAGCGAACATCATCGGCTTCGATTACACGGACATCATCGACAATCCGGAAGTCCGTGTGCCGGTCATCAATTATCTCCTGCACCGTCTGGAGGAACT
>JAYUUH010000269.1:0-4504 GCA_043754745.1 Lysobacter sp. | reverse complement strand
TCCAGGCCGAGGCCCTCGATGGGTTCGCGCAGGGAGCGCAGGGTATCGACCGCGAGCGCGCGCAGCGGCGTGATCCACAGCACCGTCAGCCGGCGCGGTTTCGGTGCGGTTTTGCGGACTTTGGGCGCGAGTGTTTTCTCCTCGGGATTTCGACGCGCAACGAGGCGCTGCGTTTTCTTCTGCACTCGCAGCGCTTCGATCAAAGGCCCGCCGAATGCAGCCAAAGTCTTGCCGCTGCCGGTGGGCGTATGCACCAGCCCCGATTCGCCTGCTGCGTAACGCCGCCACGCTTCGCGCTGGAAGCGTGCGGGCGTCCATCCGCGCGACTTGAACCATGCGGTCAATGCGGTGCCTGCGGTGGTGTTGTCGGCAATGGGACGATCGCCATCGCTCATTGCGCAAGCGCCTGCAGGGTTTCAAGGCGATCCGCTTCTGCCGCCGGCTTGTCGTGACGCCAACGCAGGATGCGCGGGAAGCGCACCGCGATGCCGGATTTGTGGCGGCTGCTGCGGTTCACGCCCTCGAAACCCAATTCGAACACCTGGTGCGCGCGCACCGAACGCACCGGGCCGAAACGTTCGAGCGTGTTCGCGCGGATCCATTTGTCGAGCGCCAGGATCTCCTTGTCGTCCAGGCCGGAATAGGCTTTCGCGACCGGCACCAGCGCATCGCCGTCCCAGACGGCGAAGGTGTAATCGGTATACAAGGTGCTGCGCCGGCCGTGCCCGGACTGGGCATAGATCATCACCGCGTCGATGGTCAATGGATCGATCTTCCATTTCCACCAGTCGCCGCGTCTCCGGCCCGACTGGTACGTAGAGGACAGACGTTTGAGCATCAGTCCCTCGACGCCCCGCGCGCGCGCCTCGAGGCGAAGCCGCGCAGCCGCTTCCCAGTCGCCGGCGACGAGCGTCGGCGAAATGCGGATACGGTCGTCGGCTTGCCCGCGTAACAGCGCTTCCAATGCCGCGCGCCGTTCCGCGAGGGGACGCAGCCGCCAGTCCTCGCCCTCCAGTTCCAGCAGATCGTAGGCCAGCATGCGCGCCGGCGTGTCGGCGAGCGTTTTCGGCCCCGGCTTGCGGCGCTGGATGCGCGTCTGCAATGCGGTGAAAGGCATCGGCGCATCGCCATCGCGCCACGCCAACAGTTCGCCGTCGATCACGCAGTCGCGGGGCAGGGCGGCGATCGCGGTTTCGATTTCCGGAAAACGACCGTCGAGCCGTTCCTCGCCCCGGGACCACAGCGCGATTTCGCCGCTGCGCCGAATCGACTGCAGGCGGATGCCGTCCCACTTCCATTCAAGCGACCAGTCGTCGATGCCGCCGAGCGTATCGACGCCCGCATCGAGCGGCGAAGCGAGGAAGAACGGGTAGGGTTGCTGGCGGTCGCTTTCGAGCGCATTCGGATTCAACAGGTCCGCGAGGAAAGACGGCGTCGGTGCCCAGGCGCCGAGCATGCGTTGCGCGATCCGTGCGATATCGATGCCGGACATCTCCGCGAGCGCCTGCTGGACCAGGCGCTGCGAAACGCCCACGCGCAGCGCACCGGTGAGCAGTTTGTTGAACAGCAGGCGTTCGTCGAAGCGAAGGCGCCACCATGCGTCGACGATGGTCGAACGCCGCGCCTCGACCGGCTTCCCCGCCAGGGGCAGCAGGCGCGTTTCGATCCACTCGGACAGCGGCAGATGGTCGGCTTCCGTATCCTCGGCGTCGCCGCGATCATCAAGCAGCAGCGCGAGGGTCTCGGCGAGGTCGCCGACCTGGTCGTAGCTGTCGTCGACCAGCCAATCCGGATTGCCGCTTTCCTCGGCGATCCATTGGCGCAGTTCGCGCGTGTCGGCGATCTTGCCGGCCTTGCCGCCGCTGATCTTGCCGCCCGACAGCAACCACAGCGCCCATGCGGCATCGCGCGGCGGCGCTTCGCGGAAGTAGCCGACAAGTGCGGCGCGCTTGTCGAGCGTCGCGGTGCTGCGATCGAGATCGCGATAGAGCGCGGCGAAACGTTTCATGCGTCGTCGTCGCCGAACTGGGTCGAAAAGGCCTCGGCGGCGATGCCTTGTTCGTTGAGCACGCGGATCAGCGCATCGGTGTTGCCATGGGTCGCGATCACCCGCGAAGCTCCGGTCGCCGTAATCGTCCGCAACAGGTCCGGCCAGTCCGCGTGATCCGAAATCACGAATCCGCGGTCGTAACTGCGCCGCCGCCGGTTGCCCCGCAAGCGCATCCATCCCGAAGCGAAACCCAGCTGCGCGCGCTTGAACCGCCGCAGCCATGGGCTGCCGGCGGCGGAGGGGGGCGCGAGGATGATCTGACCCGCAAAATCCGAGCCCGGCGCCGAGTCCGCGACAGGTCGCGTCTCCAGCATCGCGATGCCTTGTTTGCGGTAGACATCGACGCCCGCGGCGATCGCGCCATGCACATGGGCCGGCTGGTCGGTGAGGGCGCCCAGTTCGGCGAGCACGCGCTGCGCCTTGCCCAGCGCATAGCACAGCAGCACCGCCGCATCGCCCTCGCGTGCGCAGTGATCGCGCCATTCGAGGATCTCGCGCGCCACATCGGACGTCGCCGGCCAGCGGTAGATCGGCAGGCCGAATGTGGCTTCAGTGATGAAGGTATCGCAAGCCACGACTTCGAACGGCACGCAGGTCGGGTCCGGCTGACGCTTGTAATCGCCGGAAGCCACCCAGACTTCGCCTTCGACTTCGACGCGCACCTGCGCCGAGCCGAGTACGTGTCCGGCCGGGTGCAGCGACACCGTCGCGCCGCCGAGCGTGAAGCGTTCGCCGTAGTCGTAGGCATGGAAATCCTGTTCGCCGAGCCGCCATTGCAGGATCGGCAAGCCCGTCCGCGTGCCGTGGTACTCGCCCATGCCGCCGCGCGCATGATCGCCGTGTCCATGCGTGATCACCGCACGCTTCACGGGCGTCCAGGGATCGATGTGGAAATTGCCGGCGGGACAATACAGACCCTCGCGCCGGAGCACGATCAGATCGGAATGCTGTGCGGATCGAGGCATCGAACGAGTATAGCGACGCCGGTTTCGCCTCGCAGCGATGAGCACGTTTTCGCAGGCGAAAAACAATACATGCGGTAGATCGTGCATATCGCTTGTCTCCGCTGACTTGACTTCATGCAGGGTGCATGAAATACAACGGACATCACGAAAGCTTATCGAACATCGCGTATACAGTTTTCACAGGGTTGCAAGTTCCAGATTCAAAAAAGGAGCGCCGACATGCGCCATGTAGAAGGGACGCTGGCATTCGGCTATTGCCCGAATGATTCATACGTGATTCTTGTGGGCCACCGCGAACCTTACGTGTTCGACAAAGGACTCGAACTCGATCTGGCTCTAGACGCCGGGTCCGAGGTCACGCTTGTTCTCATATCCGTTCCCGGCCCCAATCCCGCGAATTCGGCCAGGACACACTTCGATGTGGAGCGCATCGCATCGATACGCGTACTTCGATTGCCCGCTGCCGAGCAACAGTTCATGCCGGCCAAGCTTCAACTGGTCCGCTAGCTCTTTCATCCTGCCGCGTCGTTGTCGACGTTCCATTTGTCTGCCACGGAACGCTATAGGGTTTAGGCGTCATCGCTGTGCCATCCAGCGCAAGCAAATGTATGGGTAGCGCCATCCAATGAGAGCGGCCAGCCAGCCAACGCTGCGCATTTCAGTGTAAGTCGTCTGAACATAATATACAGTATTGGCCTGATTACGCGAAATGGACTCCGTCCCCGCGTGACCGTTCGTCGGGAAAACAAGCAGCCCTGAGAGGGCAAAAATCGCTACCGCTGCGGCGCTTGCCAGCCGTCGCCACACGGCTTTTTCTTCGCGTGAAATCGCACGGGCTTCGCCTGCGATGCCAAGCACGCGAGCTAACGGAACCCCTGTAATTACAGCGATTTTCTCGCATGTAACAGCGTTTGGATAATTCTTCGACTTCCTCCAATTGCTTACGCATGCTGGTGTCGTTTTAAGCGCTCTAGCGAGTGCCGAATCGTTGTGCGAATTCGATGCGGTTTTTGCTGCGTCCAGAAGTTCATTCATATCCATTTTCAAGCGCCTCTTGACACCGTGGTTTCAAGCGGTACTTTACACCCATCATTTTCAAGTGTCGCTTGAAAGTGCCGGCCGGGTGAGATGCCCCGCTGCCCTCCGGGGCGTTGAAGTAGTACGGGGCTCGCACTCACCCCGGAACCCGCAAGGGATGTGCACGAAGTGCGGGACGGTGGGGGCGCACAGGCGGTTTTACGGGTCCTTGAGCTATGTCCACCGGATGCAGAAAACGACACCCCGGCGCCACGGGGTAGGCCAATCGCTCGGGATGCCGTGGTGTTTCAGGAGTGGCGGCCCCGGGTCAGTACGCATTGCATCAGGAATGGCTGTCGAGGTCTGACCCGGCGGCAAGGCCTAGCCCGATTCAGGGGCATGAGCCGCCGTTACCCGAACGAACACTCGGGTAGGCCAATCGCTCGGGGGGCGGCGGCCGTTGAGACGATCC
>JAYUUH010000268.1:0-4505 GCA_043754745.1 Lysobacter sp. | reverse complement strand
CGCTGGCCTTGCGGACACGGCTTTCGTCCGGCTGGCCCAGTTCGATCCAGCGCTGGATGTCGCCGACGTAATCGCGCTGCCACAGGTCGGGCTCGCTGTCGTCGCTTAGGCCGCGGCCGAATTCCAGACGCTCGTCGGCGTACAGCGCGAACGCCAGCAGCCGCACCATCAGCCGCGCGTCGGTTTCGGACGGATGCTGCGCGAGGGTCAGATTGTGCTGGGCGTAGTAATGCCGGTCCATGTCGCTGACCTGCAGCTCGACCTTGACCACGGTGGATTTGAGCGCCATCGCCGGTGCCTGACGGGAAAGGTCGGCGATTGTAGGTCTTTCGGGGGCTTCCCGCCCGGCGTCGACGGCGCTTTGCTACCCTTTCGCGATGTCCGCACCGCTCCAGACGCGTCGTCTTGACGCCGCCCGCCCCGAAGACCTCGAAGAAGCCGTGCGCCTGCTGCGCGCCGGCCGTCTGGTGGCCGTCCCCACCGAGACCGTCTATGGCCTCGCCGCGGACGCTGCCAATCCCGAGGCCGTTCGCGGCATTTTCGTGGCCAAACAGCGCCCGGCTTACCATCCGCTGATCGTGCATCTGGCCGGCGCCGGACAACTGTCGCGATGGGCGCGCGACATTCCCGACGCCGCCTGGCGGCTGGCCGATGCGTTCTGGCCCGGCCCGCTGACCCTGTTGCTCCACAAGGCCGAGGCCGTGCCGGCCGAGGTCACCGGCGGACGCCCCAGCATCGGCCTGCGCGTGCCGGATCATCCGGTGCTGCTGCGCATCCTTGACACCCTGGACGGCGGGCTGGCCGCGCCCTCGGCCAATCCCTACAAACGTCTGAGCCCGACCACCGCCGACCAGGTGTTCCAAGGCCTCGGCGGGCGCATCGACGCGGTGCTGGACGGCGGCCCCTGCGCCGTCGGTCTCGAATCGACCATCGTCGATCTGACCGGCGACGTCCCGCGGATTCTCCGCGCCGGGCCGATCACCCGTCGACAGCTCAGCGACGCGCTGGGGGTCTCGGTCGACTTCCCCGAACATCACGATGCCGCAGTGCCCGGCAATGTCGCCGTGCATTACCAGCCGCGTACGCCGCTGCATGTCTTCGACACCGAAACTCTGCGCATGCGGCTGACGCGATTGCCGGCCGATGCCGGCATCGCCCTCGCCCTCATCAGCGACGACCTGCCGGTGTCCGCTGGCGTGCTGCGCACCCTGCGCCTGCCGGTCGACAAATCCGGCTTCGCCCGCGCGCTCTACGATGCGTTGCATACGCTGGATCAAGTGGGCGCGAGCGCGATCTGGCTGGAACGCCCGCCCACTCACGAAGACTGGCGCGATGTGCACGACCGGTTGTCGCGTGCGGCGACGATTAGCTGACATCGGGAACTAGTCAACATGAACTTTCTCGTCGAAGAACTTGATCTCGATTTTTCGCACTTCCGCTGCCACAACCTCTACAACTGCAGCGCGCGCGTCACGTTCGGCATCACCCATCCGCTGCGGAAGCCGGGCGGCTGTTTCATGCGGCGCTTGAGATTCGCGGCCACGCGCAGGCGCAATGCCGGCGTGACGCGGAAGGTCGGCGACCCCTGTCGCGCGCGCATCTCCGCCAGCATCGCCGCGCGCGTTTTCGGCGAGGGGGGAAATCCAAGGTCCGCCAGCGGCGCGGCCACGATATCGGTGCGATTCAAGGTATCGCCGCTGTTCGCGCGGCCATAGAACGGCACGAACCGGCCGTTGACGCTGACCAGCCCCTGGTAATCGCCGACGAACAGGCCGTTGGCGAACGGCGCGATGTTCATGTCGAACGCTTCGGCGACGCGGGCCTCCGTCCAGGTGGTGCCCTGATTGCCCGAGCGCGCCAGCCAGTAGTCCGTCGACAGCGATGCCGTCGGCGTATTGCTGCGGAGGTCGTAATAGGTCACGCCGACCGCACCGTCGCGATTCACGTGCACGCTCGGCGTGAACGCGGGCACGGCGGGGAGCGCATTGACCCGCGTCGGCGCCGACCAGCTGAGGCCGCCATCGATCGAACGCGAGATCGCGATGCCGTCGACGAAACCGCCGCTGAAGCGCGAATCCTGCCAGACCACGTAGGCATCACCGTTCGGCGCCGCGGCGATGGCGGGAATGATCCCGCCGTCGCGCACCGCCGTTCCGCTGTCCGGATCCCGGGTACCCACTGCGAGCAGATCGGAAACGTAGACCGGCGCCGACCAGGTGGCGCCGCGATCGAGCGAACGCATCACCGCGACGCGTGCGGATTGCACGCCGCCCAGCGGGTTGTCGATGCGGTTGAAGGTGTTGAGCAACACGCCGTTGGACAACACCACGATCTGATTGCCGATGGTCTGGTTGCGGGTGCCGGGGTCGAAGATCGGCCGTGCGGTTTCCCAGCTCGCACCGCCGTTGGTGCTGCGCGAAAAATAGGCCGGCCCGGTGTCGTTGGCGTCGATCAGCCGATCCCAGACCGCATAGACGAAATCCGCATCGTGCGGATCGGCGGTCAGCGCGTTCTTGTCGTTGAATGCGCCCAGGCCATCGATGATAAGCGCGATGGGGTTGGTCCAGCTGAAGCCGTCGTCGAACGAACGGCTGACCAGCATAGCGTTGGTATTGCCCAGCGTGGACAGCGACATCGCGTGGACCACACCGTTGGGCGAATACGCGACCCAAGGGTCGGACGCACGGCCATAGTTGCCGCCGTTCATCACATTGCCGCCCCCGCAGCGCGAGAACGGCAGCACCGTGCTTCGCCACGAGCGCCCGCCGTCGCGGGTGGTGGCGCTGACCAGGCCGCGTGCGCTGCCGTTCGACCAGCGATCCTGTTGCCACGTGCCGACCATGGTGTCCGGATCGAGCGGATCCACCGCGACGAAAGGCTCGACCTCGGCGCCGACATAAAGCGTGCCGTTGGCCGCGACGCCGTCGCAACCGTTCGCGAACGGCGTCGCCCCGGACGCGATGGACTGCGCTGACGTCACCGCGACCGCAGGATTCGGCCCACCGGTGATGCGCGGCTTGTCGCCGGCCGACAGCGTGGCCGATGCGGTCGGGACTAACGCCCCGGCGTCCGCGCTCGCCTGCGGCCTGTCGCAGGCGGACAACACCATCGCAACGGCCAGACACGGCCAAACGTGCCGGAATATCGGATCGATCGGACGTATGCCCATGGCGCTGTCTCCGAATGGTGTCCGGCCAACCCGGGGAAGCCGGGCGACCTGGACCGATTCTCGGCCTCCGCCATCCGTTTGTCATGGCCCACTTTGGCCGCCGAGGCGCTTTGGCGCAGGATGCCGGTTCCAGAGGCCTGTAGACCGACGAGTCCTATCCGGTCAGGAGAGGGTGTTGGCGCACGCGAACGCGCTCCGGTGTTCCAGGCGCTATTCGTGATCGAAATTGATGCGCACGTCCTTCACCGTGCTGGACACCAGCGCGATGGAGAACCGCCGGAAAAAATGCCGCTTCACCAGCACGTCCTCGCCGTCGTCGAGTTCCGCGTCCACCCATTTGCCGGCCTGGCGGTCGATTGCAGTCTTCACTTTGCGCGCGACGCGATTCTCGCCGTCGTTGCGCTCGATCAACACGGAGACTCGCACCGGCGCCCGCCCGGACGGCACGATCTCCAGGACCATCTCGCCGGCGGATTCCGCCGCGCCGCTGAATTGCAGCCGCCATTTGTTGGACTTCGATGCGAACGCGGGCGCGGCCATGGAAAGCGACAGCGCGACGACGATGATGGCGATTCGGCAGGATCGGAGAACGCGCATCGGCAGGAATTCCTCGAGAAAGGCCGCGATGGTCGGCCGGGCGATGGCGATCATAGCCGCTCCCGCGGCTGCGCCATGGCCGGCATCGACGCGCGTTCAGGCATCGTGCGCACATCCGGTGCCACGACGCGACCGGCATCGCCGCGTTACCGCGGTGACGGCGCATCTCCCCTTTCCGCCGATGCGCGCATCCGGCTAGAGTCGCGCGGATGAACGCAGCCCCCAAGCCCACCCCGCGGCGAACCACGCAGTCATTCGTATCCATCGCGCTGCTCGCCGCCTGCCTGGCCGGCTGCGACAGCGGCCCGCCACCGCCCACCCCGGAACAGGTCCGCGCGCAGATCAAACGGCTGATGCCGGCGACTGTGCAGGATCGCGCCGGCTGGGCCGAGGACATCCAGAGCGCGTTCGCAGCGCTCGACATCGAACCTTCGGCGCAGAATCTGTGCTCGGTGCTGGCGGTGACGGAACAGGAATCGACCTTCAATGCCCATCCGGCGGTGCCCGGACTTGGCCGGATCGCACGGAAGGAAATCGAAACCCGCGCCGAACGCAAACACATTCCGCTGTTCCTGGTTCGCGCCGCGCTGCAGCTCCAATCCCCGAACGGGCAGACTTGGGACACGCGCATCGCCGCCGTGCGTACCGAGAAGGAGCTCAGCGATATCTTCGAATCGATGATCGCGCGCGTGCCGATGGGCAAACGCCTGCTCGCCAACGCCAACCCCGTGCGGACCGG
>JAYUUH010000267.1:0-4505 GCA_043754745.1 Lysobacter sp. | reverse complement strand
CGAATAAGCCGCCAGCATCCCGCGCAGCCATGCTTGGCCCGTGTCGCTGGCGAGCAGCATCAGCACTGCGACATTCACCACGACCGTGACCCGGAATGTGCGCTGGAATGCGAGTTTGCGCGATTTGTGGCGGAACACCCGCTGCGCGAGCAAGGCGCCCGGCCAGCCGCCGATCAGCCCGAGGACATGCAGCGTCGTTTCCGGTGTGCGCTGTCGTCCGGCATTCGCCGCCGATTTGTCGAGGCCGTAGGCGATGAAGGCGACGCCGCTCATCAGAAAATAGGCGGCAAGTAGCGTCATCGGCAATCGTTCGATGAAAACAGCGCCGAGCAGCGCCGCAACGAACAGCAACGCGAATGCCGGCCCGAACCACCCCGGCGTCGCACGGTCGTCTGCGGCTTTCGCTTCGCCGACGAAACGGATCGCGTTCGCCTGCAATCGGTTCTGCTTGTCGCGGCCGGTGGTGTAGGTGATGAGATCGCCGTCGACCGGGCGTCGCGTCGCTCTCGCGAACGCCTTGATATGCACGAACGCTTTATCGCCGCCTCCGTTCGGCGCCACGAAGCCGAAGCCCTTGTCGTCATTCCAGTCCTGGATTCGTCCTTGATGGCGCATGGGTTGAAGTCGTCTGAAAATTTCAGGTTCGATGATATTCCCGGGTCGCATCGGGCGGCGCGCGGGTTTGCCAGGTGTGCTGTTTTCGCCTGAGATCGAAGAGGTCAGCCCATCTTCGGCCCGCGTGACGGGTCGTCGATGTTCTGGCTCTGAGTCTGCGCGATCTGTTGCTGCTGGGTCTGCTCGATGCGATTGAAGCTCTGCTCCATCGGCACGTTCGCGGCGCGGTTCACGTCGAGGCTGGTGTTGAAGATCGGTTCTTTGTCGCCATGCGGGTGGTACGAGGCGAAGACCCGGTCGCCGCCGTCGTCGCTACGTCCCTGTACTGCGACCAGTTTGTCGGTGCGCAGTATCTGCCCGTTCTCCTTGATCTCCGCGGCCATGGCCAAGCCAAAATTCTGCGCTTTCTCCGGCGGCAATCCGAGTCGCTGCGCCAACGCCAGCCCTTGATCGTAGTTGTCGCGGTCGCGCGGAGAGAGGAGTTCGATGGCGCGTTGAGGATTGGATTTCGATTCGACTTGTTCGCGCAATGGCTCATCCAATGCTGCCTGTGGACGCAGTGGAGATTTTGGGCCTGCTTCGGGTATTGGCACGTAGGACGGAAGATCGGGCAGCGCACCTGGCCCGAATAGCGGGGACACGTATGGCTGCAGGACGGCAGGACTTTTCTCGGGCGTCGTGTGCCATGAGTGCTCGCTTCGCTCTCGCTGTGCGGGTTCGCCCGGCGCCAATGGGCCGCGCACTTTGTCGACCGCACTGTCTATCACGCCATAGAGACCGCCTGCGCCTAACGTGACGCCGGCCCGGATCATGCCCACATCGTTGCGGAATTTATCGATCATCGGGTCGAACTTCTGCGCGAGCTGGCGCGCGTTCGGGTCGGCCAGAATCGATCGGTCAATACGGCCATTGCCGTCTTTTTCCGTGAAGTTGTGCATCGAGTGGGAACCAGCGTTCAAGGCGACCGCGAGCAGTGGAGAACGCGGGTCCAGAATCACGCTGCGGTCGTTGGCGTACCCGCTCTGGATCATCGACTGGACTTCGTTCGGCGCGGCATATACGCGCACTTGCCCGAAGTGCGGCGAAGCTGCGCTTACTGTATCGCCGGCCATGACGTGGTTCAGCACGGTGTTGCCGCCTTCCGGGATGCGCAGGCCCAGGCTGGCGGCACCGTAGGCATTGAAGGTTTCGCCCTTCAGCCCGAAATGATGCGCGGTGATCTGCGCCAGCGTGCCGCCGAGGGAATGGCCGGTGACGGTGAGTTGGGGTGAACGCTCTTTGCCTCTTCCTAAGTCTTCTGCTCTTTCTACCGCGCGACTCGTAACTTGATCGCATCGTCGGCCTGTGGATTGACCCGGCTCAGCGCCATGCTGCCGTCGGTATACAGCGCATCCTGCACAATTGCCTTTACACCCTTATCTACCTCTGTGCCGCGGTGTGCAACCACCATTTCGCCGGTATCCATCCGCTGATAGATCGTGCCCTGGTAGCCGTTGCGCGGATTGCTGTAGTGCTCAAGGATCTTGTAAGTCACTCCGTTGATCAACGCTTTCTCTTCTTCACCTTGCTTACGTACACCGGGCGCATAATCCTTATAAGCGTCACTCGCTAGATCCGCATATTGTTGATGGTTAAGGCTCATGGCCGCGCATCCGTAGGCGTCATCGTGATGGTGAAAAGTTGATCACGTATTTCAGTCTTGAATTCATCAGGAGATTTTTCGCCAAAATCAACAAAATCCTCCATCTGGCTGCGTGGGTATCTTCCTGCTCCCCAGAAATACGATTTGACAGTCGAGCCGAGCATGATTTCTTCGGCCGATATCCCTGGCACAAAACGCGTCTCCGCTTCTGCGCCTGTCGCCTTCAATCGTGCGCGCACCTCGGTGAGCTCCCAGCGGCACACGCCACGCCCGTAGTAATCCTCATCCAGCATCAGGTCGGCGTAGACGGTGGCTTCATACTGACTTGCGCCGATCGGTTTCCACTCGATCGGCGGATGGGTATTGATCCGGGAAATGGTTTCCGTGCCCGGATCGATATAACCGCACTCGTTGTTATTGATCACATCGTACTGCGCGGACCCCTCGATCATGGCGAACGGGCCCGGCGCGTTGTCGATGGTCATCACGATCCGGTACGCCCGCTGCGGGTCCGGACGTTCCTTGATGTCGATAAGGGGCTTGATCATTTGCGGGGTTCTTGGGTTCTGGCAAGCGGACAACAACAGTGCGAGTGTTGCGGCGTGCCAAGTGGATGTGGTCATGGCGTTTCCTCGCGTTGGGTCGGTGATCTGGCGGGTTTCCGGCGACACAGACTCATGGCTGCGCGTCCTTGGGCGTCATAGTGATCGTGAAGAGCTGGTCACGTATTTCCGGTTTGTACTTGTAGGGTTCGGCTTCTCCAAAGTCCGCAAAACCATCCATTCCACTTCGTGGATATCGCATGTTTGCGAAATGCAAAATCAGCGGTGTTCCAGCCATGATTTTTTCGGCCGAAATTCCCGGCAGAAAACGCGTCTCCGTTTCTGCGCCAGTCGCTCTCACCAATGCATTGGCGGCAGTCAACTTCCAGCGGCACATCCCTCGCCCATAGTAATCCTCATCCAGCATCAGATCGGCATAGACGGTTGCTTCGTACCGGTCTTCGCCGATCGGTTTCCACTCGATCGGCGGATGGGTATTGATCCGGGAAATGCTTTCCGTGCCCGGGTCGATGTACCCGCACTCGTTGTGATTGATCACATCGTACTGCGAGGACCCCTCGATCATGGCGAACGGACCCGGTGTGTTGTCGATGGTCATGACAATCCGGTACGCGCGCTGCGGGTCCGGACGTTGCTTGATGTCGATAAGGGGCTTGATCGTTTGCGGGGTTCCCGGATTCTGGCAGGCGGATAGCGACAAGGTGCACGCCGCGACCAGGGCCAGCGCGAAGCAAAAAGCGGGGGAGGCAGGGCGCTGCATCTGATCCTTCAAAATGAGTTGCGCGAATCCGCAGGGTAAGGATGAAACATTTTGTTGTCAAAGCGCTGCGGCACGGTTCGACGGACGTTCCGGGGCGCAGTCCGGCGCACGGGGATCAAACGCGGGCGTCCTTGTCGTACCCCACCTCCTCCTCCACCAACAAGACACGCAACTGCGCCATCGACGCCCTTCGCATCGGCTTCTCGTCGATGTTCGACAGCGGCGCCTGGCGCAGCGCGTCGTGCGGCAGCACGGTGAGGTCGAAGCTCAGGTCTTCGGCGGAGAACAGCCACACCGGGCAGTCGAGCGCGCGTTCGCGGTCGAGACGCAGGCGGCGGCCGCTGCTTTCTGCCGGAATGCGGTGGTCGTCGAGGAAGCGCGGTACGGCTTCGGCATCGTCGGTGTAGAGATGCAGGTGCACCGGCGCGTTGGCGTCGGCGGTGCCGTCCAGCACCGGGCCGACGAGGCGGGCGTCGAAGGGCGCGAAGAATTCCAGCGCGTGCAGCGCGGCTTCGCGGCGCTGACGCAGAGACTTCGCCTGCGCATCGCCGTGGAATTCGCCCTGGAACAAGCGCTGGTATTCGCGCAGCGCTGCTTCGATCTCGCTGTTGCGCGGCAGCGACGCGTCGTCGTGGATGCCCAGACGCTCCGCGGCCTTGAGCTTGGCCTGATGGAAATCGCGGATGCCGCTTTCGGCGATGAGCCGGGCGGCTTCGTGCGCGAGCCGATAGCGGCGCTCGCGGGTTTTCGTCTCGGCGTGCTTGCGGGCGTGATGCATGGGCAGCGTCCCGGCTGGGCCAGGGGATGACTGTAGCGGAACCGTGTGGCGGGATGTGGATGCGGTGGCGCAGATCGCCACAAGCTGCTTGCCTCTCCCTCCTGGAGAGAGCCTGCCCCGGACTCGATCCGGGGTCGCCGCGCGAAG
>JAYUUH010000266.1:0-4506 GCA_043754745.1 Lysobacter sp. | reverse complement strand
GACGCCCGCTTGCCGGCGCCGAGTGCGTTCGCGCCGGACGATCTGCGCAACACGCTCGGCGAAGTGCTGGCCGCGCATGGCCTGACCCAGCTGCGCATCGCCGAGACCGAGAAATACGCGCACGACACTTTTTTCTACAGCGGCGGCCGCGAAGATCTGTACGCCGGCGAAGAACGCATCCTCGTGCCAAGCCCGAAAGTCGCGACCTACGATCTGCAGCCGGAAATGAGCTGTCCCGAACTCACCGCGAAGCTGGTCGATGCGATCGGCTCCGGGCGTTTCGATGTGGTGGTCTGCAATATCGCCAACCCTGACATGGTCGGCCACACCGGCGACCTGCAGGCCGCGATCCTGGCGGCGCAGGCGGTGGATGTCGCCATCGGCGCGGTCGAAGCCGCGGTGCGCGCGGCCGGTGGCGCGCTGCTGGTCACCGCCGACCACGGCAATCTCGAAATGATGCGCGACCCCGACACCGGGCAGCCGCACACCGCGCACACTGTCGGCCCGGTGCCGTTCGTCTACGTTGGCGAACGTGCGGACGCACGCCTGCGCAGCGGCGGCGCGTTGCGCGACGTGGCGCCGACGATGCTCGATCTGCTCGGTCTGCCGCAGCCGGCGGAAATGAGCGGCCGGTCGTTGCTGGACGCCTCGCTCTCGAGCGCCGGATGATGAAAGCCTGGCGCCTGCTCGTCGCGGTCGCGCTGCTGTGGTCGCTCGCATGGCCGGCGCCCGCGCAGCAGACGACCGGCCGCGAGGCGCAGCGGCGACTGGAGAAGATCCAGCGCGAACTCAAGGACGTGGCGGCCGAGCGCCGCAGACTCGAAGGACAGCGCGGCGCCGCCAGCCGCGAACTGCGCGCGGTGGACGAGCGCGTCGCCGATTCGAGTCGCGCCCTGCATGCGGCCGAAAACGAACTCGCGCGCGAACGGACCGCACTGGCGCAGCTCGACGCGCGTCGCGAAACGCTGCGCACGCAGGAGGCCGCGACGCGACGCGAACTCGCCGCGCTGCTGCGCGCCGCGTACGCGCAGGGCGACCACGCGCCGCTGAAGGTGATGCTGGCGCAGGATCGCGTCGCCGACACCCAGCGCCAACTGGTCTATTACCGCTATCTGCAGCGCCAGCGCCTGCAGCGTACGGCGGCCTTGAGCGCCGAGCTGGCCGAACTGTCCCGGGTCGAAACCCAGATCGCGGAAAAGCGTACGGCGCTGGACGCCGCGCGCGAACGCCAGCAGGCGCAGCTCGCGTCGCTGGCCCGCGACCGGCGCGCGCGCGCGGTGACCCTGGGCGAGCTGGAGCAGCGCTATCGCGATCGCCGCGATCGAGAACAGGCGCTGGGCAGCGATGCCAAAGCCCTGCAGCAGGTAATCGGCCGGCTGCGCGCCGCCGCCGCCAAAGCCGCCGCCGACCGTGCCGCGGCCGAACGCATTGCCGCGCGGGCCGCCGCCAATGCCGGCAAACCGGGCGCTGCGAAACCGAATGCCGCAAAACCGGGCGCCCGGCCGCAGGCCAGACCGCCGCGCCAGGTCGCCAGCGCTGCGCCGGTGCGGGTGGGCGGCTTCGGCTGGCCGCTGTCGGGCAATCTCGTTTCCGGTTTCGGCGGGCGCATGCCCGACGGTCGCGCCAGTACCGGGTTGCTGATCGCCGCTGGCCTCGGCACGCCGGTGCGCGCGGTCGCCGACGGCTCCGTGGTGTTCGCCGAATGGATGACCGGCTACGGACTGATCCTGATCGTCGATCACGGCAACGGCTATCTCAGTCTTTACGCGCATAACTAATCGCTGCTCAAGGAGGCCGGCGCCTCGGTCAAGCGCGGCGATACCGTGGCCCGCGTCGGCAATTCCGGGGAGCTGGCGCAGCCGGCGCTGTATTTCGAGCTGCGCCGCAACGGCCAGCCGGTCAATCCCGACAGCTGGCTCAGGCGACAGTAAACGGCTACGTTAAGACCGTTCATGTGCGGTGAACCCCGCGCCGTCTTAATGGTCCGATCGATCAGTCTTCAACTGGAGTTGCCCATGCCGTTCCGCCAGCGTTCTTCGTGCCCGCGCTCTTCGTCCTTCCCGCGCGCCCGGTCCTTGCCGTCGCCGACAGCGCTGCTGGCGCTCGCGATCGCGCTGTGCGTGCAGCCGGCATCGGCGCAGGAGTCGAAGCCCGCCGACGGTGTGGCGGCCAACACCGCGAAAACCGCCGAGGCCGAAACCAGCAAGGTGCCGCTGGAAGAGATCCGCCGCTACGTCAGCGTCTTCAACGTGGTCAAACAGGCCTATGTCGAGCCCGTGGAAGACAGCAAGCTCATGCAGTCCTCGATCCGCGGCCTGCTGCTCGATCTCGATCCGCACAGCGCCTATCTGGTTCGCAGCGATGCCGAGGCCTTCGACGCCGATACCAATGGCGCCTACGACGGCATCGGCGTGGAAGTGCAGCCGCAGCCCGACGGCACCATCCTGGTGATCGCCCCCATCGACGACACGCCCGCGGCGCGCGCGGGAGTGAAGCCCGGCGACATCATCATCGCGGTCGACGGCAAGCCGCTCACGCCCGAACTGGCCGACAGCAATCCGCTGCGCGGCGCGCCGGGCAGCAAAACCGTGCTGACCGTGCAGCGCGAAGGCGCGGCCAAGCCGCTGGAGCTCACCGTGAAGCGCGAAACCATCCGCATCGGCAGCGTGCGCGGGAAAATGCTCGAGCCCGGCTATGCGTATCTGCGCATCAGCGCGTTCCAGGCCGATACCGCAAACGATTTCGAACAGCAGCTCGACAAGCTGCAGGCGCAGGCCGGCGGCGCGGCCGCGGGCGGGAAAGGCCTGCAAGGCCTGGTACTAGACCTGCGCAGCAACCCGGGTGGTCTGCTGACCTCTGCGGTGCAAATCGCCGACGACCTGCTGGAGAAGGGCGCCATCGTCAGCACCCGCGGCCGCAACCCGGTGGCCGACGCCGCATTCAATGCGACTCCCGGCGACCGCATGCGCGGTGCGCCGGTGGTGGTGCTGGTGGACGCCGGTTCCGCCAGCGCGTCCGAAGTGCTGGCCGCCGCGCTGCGCGACAACCAGCGCGCGCAGGTCGTCGGCAGCCGTACCTTCGGCAAGGGCTCAGTGCAGACCGTACTGCCGCTGGACAACGGCGACGCGGTGAAACTCACCACCGCGCGTTACTACACGCCCAGCGGCAAATCGATCCAGGCGCGCGGGATCGAACCGGACGTGGTGCTCAAGCCCGATGGCGCGAAGAAGTCTTCGTCAGGTTTCGTTTCCGAAGCCGTGCTGCCGGGCCATCTGCGCGGCGACCAGGAAACGGCGGGCGCGAACGCCGGCGATGTTCTCGAAGGTGAAGCGCCGATCGCCGCCGCGCTGGCGGTGCTGAAGCAGGCCGCCACTGCGACCGCCAAGCCTGCGGTCGCCGAACGGCGCTGAGGTTGGCCGGTAATCCTTTGGCAGGAGAAGCCATTGAGCCATTCGATCGATGCGTTGCCCGGCCGGTGCGCGCCCGGTCCGCGCTTCAGCGCGGTTTGATCGGCATCGGGAACGGCGTGACCACTTTCTCGCCGCTGGCGGCATCGTGGATGGTGGACGGTCCTTTCTTTTCGACTTCCTCGATCCGCACGATGCTCTGCATCGGCAGGTGCAGGACCTTGGTGTCACCGAATTCGTCGCGCAGCCGTTCTTCGGTGGGATCCACCACCAGCCCTTCGTGGACATCGAAGACCAGATCGGCAACTTCCGTGAAGCCCCACAGGCTGCCGCTGTTCACACGCCGGGCGTACAGCGCGTACAGCTTGCCGTGGTTGAGGAATGTCACTTTGTAGAGGGTCTTGGCCATGGGCGAAGTATAGGCAACACGGATCGAGGGCGTTTCAGTAGCCGCGGCTGTGGCGCAGCCGGCGCGCGATGCCCGCGCGCGCGGCCAGCGCGAACGCCACGCCGAACAGGAAGCCGGCGATATGCGCGCTCCAGGCGACCGCGCCGAAGGCCGGGCCGATGTAGGCGAACACCACCTGCAACACCGCCCAGACCCCGATCAGCAGCGAGGCCGGCGCGCGGATGAATTCCAGGAACAATCCCAGCGGCACCACGACGCCGAGCTTGGCGCGCGGGAACAGCGCGAGATAGGCGCCGATCACCGCCGAGACCGCGCCGCTGGCACCGATCACCAGCCGTTCGGGCGATCCGATCATGAACACCGCGGCCAGATTGGCGATGGTGCCGCCGAGCAGGAACAGCACCAGGAAACGCCAGGCGCCCATCGCGCGTTCTGCGGGCAGGCCGAAGATCAGCAGGAACACCAGGTTGCCGAGCAGGTGCGCCCAGTCGGCATGCAGGAACATGGCCGTGAACAGCCGCAGCCAGCGCTCGTTCGCCCAGAGCGACCACCAGGTGTCGGCCAGCGCCGGGCCGCCGGTCAGGGCGCCCCATTCCTGCAGGAGCGCCTGTTGCGTGGCCTCGGGGCGGGTGCTCGCCCACAGATAGGCCAGCCACAGCGCGGCGAACACCAGGGGCGTCGCCCAGCGCA
>JAYUUH010000265.1:0-4513 GCA_043754745.1 Lysobacter sp. | reverse complement strand
ACGATGATCTTGCGCCCGGTCAGGCCGCTATCGCCGACCGGGCCGCCGATCACGAAGATGCCGGTCGGGTTGATGTGGATCTTGCTCTTCGGCAGCTTGTCCAGCATCGCCTTGGGCAGCACCGGCTTGAGGATGTGCTCGTACACGGCTTCGACCAGATCCTTCTGCTTGATGCCCGGGTCGTGCTGGGTCGACAGCACCACCGCGTCGAGGCCGACGACCTGATGGGCGTCGTCGTAGCGCAGGGTGAACTGCGACTTCGCGTCGGGGCGCAGCCACGGCAGCTTGCTGTTCTTGGCCTTGCGGACCTTGGCCTGCTGCTCGACCAGGCGGTGCGAGTAGTAGATCGGCGCCGGCATGAATTCCGGGGCCTCGTTGCAGGCGTAGCCGAACATCAGGCCCTGGTCGCCCGCGCCCTGTTCTTCCGGCTTCTTGGCTTTCTTGCTGGTGCCGTCGACGCCCGCGGCGATGTCCGGCGACTGCTTGCCCAGCATGTTGATGATGGCGCAGGTGTGGCCGTCGAAACCGACATCGGAATTGTTGTAGCCGATGTCGTTGATGACCTTGCGGGCCAGCGATTCGATGTCCACCCAGGCGTTGGTGGTGACTTCGCCGGCGACGATGGCCGCGCCGGTCTTCACCAGGGTTTCGCAGGCGACGCGCGCGCGCTTGTCCTGGGTCAGGATGGCGTCGAGCACGGCGTCGGAAATCTGATCCGCCATCTTGTCCGGATGGCCTTCGGACACCGATTCGGAGGTGAAGAGGTAGCTGGACATCGACTGGTCTTCCTTTTATTTGATGGATCCCGCTGCGGGGATGGTTATATCCCTTGATCGGGATGAAAAGATGGGTGGGCATGATACACCCCGCGCTTGTCGCTTGCATGACCGCCGGGCGGCAAGGCTGCAGACGCGGCTGGGCGTGGCCCGGAAGTGTCACGCAAGCGCCCCGGGAATGCCATGCGGCTGTCGCGACCGGTGGGCAGGCTGGCGGGCAACCCAGGCCGACCCGATGGCACTCCATGCCCGCGCCCGAACAACCCCGCCTTGAGCAGCAACTCGAAAAACGTTACCCGCATTGGTTTTTCGGCCGCCGCGCCAGCCTGACCCGTCCGCTGCTGCGCACGCTGGGCCGCTGGTCGCGCTTCGACGAGATCGGCGAGTTCCTGGCGCGCAACGGCAGCCGGCGCGACTTCGAGTTCATCACCGCCGCGCTGGGCTTCCTGCAGGCGGATTACCGCGTCGACCCCCAGGCGCTGGCGTCGATTCCAGCGTCCGGGCGGCTGCTGATCGTGGCCAATCATCCGTCCGGCGCGCTGGATGCCCTGGCGCTGCTGGACGCGGTGGGCCGCGTGCGCCGCGACGTGAGGATCGTCGCCAACGACATGCTGTCCCTGCTCGAACCGTTGTCGGGCCTGCTGCTGCCGGTGCGCGTGTTCGGGGGCGGCGCCGGCGCCGAGAGCCTGCGCGCGATTGATCAGGCGCTGGCAGCCGAGCAGTGCGTGATCGTGTTCCCGGCCGGCGAAGTGTCGCGGCTTGGTCTTCGCGGGGTGCGCGACAGTCGCTGGCGCCAGGGCTTCGTGCGTTTCGCTCGCAATTCCGGTGCGCTGGTGCAGCCGATCCGGATCGTCACCCGCAATTCGGCGTTGTTCTACGGCGCCTCGGCGCTGTACAAGCCGGCGGCGACCGCGCTGCTGGCGCGCGAGATGTTCTCGCGCCGGCGGCTGGAGCTGCGCATCGGCCCGATGCTGCAGCTCGATCCGGAACGCGAGAACGCGCAACTGCTGCAGGAAGTGCGGCGCGCGCTGTATGCGCTGGGCCGCCGCCGCGATGCGCCGTCCGGCCCGGAGCCGCTGCCGGCGCCGATCGCGCCCGCGCTGCTGGCGGAGGCGGTCGCGGCCACCGAACTGCTGGGCAGCACCGGCGACGGCAAGGAAATCCGCCTCGCCCGGCTCGCGCACGGCGCTGAGCTTGGGCGCGACCCACTGATGCGCGAACTCGGCCGCCTGCGCGAGCTGACCTTCCGCGAAGTGGGCGAGGGGACCGGCCGCGCGCGCGATCTCGACGCCTGGGACGCGCACTACGACCACATCCTGGTGTGGGACGCACAGGCGTCGAAGATCGCCGGCGCGTATCGCGTCGCGCGCGGCGCGCGGGTGCTCGCGCGCCAGGGTTTGTCGGGGCTCTACACCGCCTCGCTGTTCCGCTATGCCGACGAGGCGCTGCCGCGGATCGCCGAAGGCATGGAACTGGGGCGCAGCTTCGTGGCGCCGGAATACTGGGGCAGCCGCAGCCTGGAGTATCTGTGGCAGGGCATCGGCGCCTATCTGCGCCGTTATCCGCAGGTGCGCTATCTGTTCGGCGCGGTGTCGATCAGCGCCGCGCTGCCGCTGCCCGCGCGCGAGCAACTGGTCGCGTACTACTCGCATTTCTATGGCGCCGGCACCGCTGCGCAGGGCGGCGACACCGCCGTCGCCGCGTCGCTGCGGCCGTTCCGTTATTTCGCCGCGCCGCCGAGTTTTGGCGACATGGATGCGGACACCGCGTACGGCGTGCTCAGAAACAATCTTTCCGCGCACGGCGCATCGGTGCCCGTGCTCTACAAGCAGTACACCGAACTGTGCGAACCCGGCGGCGCGCGCTTCCTCGCGTTCGGCGTGGACCCCACCTTCAGCGACAGCATCGACGGCCTGATCGAAGTCGATCTGCGGCGGGTGCTGCCGAAAAAGCGCCAGCGCTATCTGCAGCCCCGCGAGGCCGCCGCGTGACAGCCGCGGCCGGCCGAAGGCGCGCAGTGTTCCTGTCCGATCTGCATCTGGGCACCGCGCACTGTCACGCCGCCGAGCTGGCCGACTTCCTCGCCGGACTGGACTGCGAGCGTCTGTATCTGGTCGGCGACATCGTCGATCTGTGGTGGATGGCCGCGCGCCGCGCGCACTGGGGCGCGGCCGAAAACCGGGTGATCGAACGGCTGCACGCGCTGCGCCGGGCCGGCACCGAGATCGTCTACATCCCCGGCAATCACGACCGCCCGTTCCGGCATCTGTGCGGCCTGGCGATGCCGGCCATGCGCGTGCGGCGACGGGCGATCCACGTCACCGCCGACGGTCGCCGCCTGCTGGTGGTCCATGGCGACGATTACGACGTGGTGACCCAGTTCGGCAACCTCCAGGAAAAATTCGGCGACTGGCTGTATTACCGCATCCTCACCGGCAACCAGTGGTTGAACCGGCTGCGCCGCCATGCAGGGTTGCGCTACTGGTCGCTGTCGGAATTCCTCAAGCGCCGGAGCGGCGCCGCCGAGCGCTACATCGCGCGTTTCGTGGACGCGGGTCTGGGCGATGCGCGCCGGCGCGGTCTGGACGGCATCGTCTGCGGGCATATCCATCGCGCCGCGCTGTTCGAGCGCGACGGCATGCTCTACGCCAACGACGGCGACTGGGTGGAGAGCCTCACCGCGTTCGTCGAAGAACAGGACGGCACGCTGCGGCTGCTGTCGCATCGCGGTGAAATACTGGTCGAAATCCCTTCACTGACATCGCGGGCATGGCCGGATGCGGAGCATCGGCAGGCCGCCTGACCCGAGGCCGCGGCCGGGCTGCGATCGAACGGCCAAGCGTGTTACAACGCCGGACGGCGCGGCGTCGCCGCGCATCTTCGAGGAGCGCAAGGATGAGTTCACCGGTCACCGTCGGTTTCCCTCTGTACCCCGGCTGCACGCTGCTGGATTTCGCGGGCGCGACCCAGATCTTCGCCTACGCCCCGGGCTTCAAGGTCGTCTGGATCGCCGCCACGCTCGATCCCGTGCCCACGACCGAGAGCGTCTCGGTGATGCCCGGCGCCACGTTCGACGATCACCCGCCGCTGTCGATCGTGTTCGTGCCCGGCGGCGGCAGTGACGGCGTGTCTGCGGCGATGCTGGACCCGGCCTTCCAAGCATGGCTGAAAAACGCCGCAAGTCAGGCCGAGTGGGCCGGCTCGGTCTGCACCGGCGCCTTTATTCTGGCGGCGGCCGGCTTGTTCGACGGCTGCGAAGCGACGACTTACTGGAGCGCACGTCCGGTGCTGGAACTGTTTCCGCAGATCGAAGTCGTGCCGGGCTACCCGCGCTGGCATCTGGACGAAGACAAGAAGCGCTTCAGCGGTGGCGGTATTTCCTCGTCCATCGACCTTGCGCTGGCGCTGGTCGAAACCATTGCCGGGCTGCAGGCGGCGCAGGCCAGCCAGCTGTTCGTGCAGTACGCGCCATCGCCGCCGGTGCATGCGGGCGATCCCACCGAGGCGTCGCCGGAACTGGTGATCAGCGTGACCCAGTCGCAGGCGTCGTTCACGGCAGGGCTGGTCGCGGCGACGAAACAAGTGCTGGGACAGACCTGAGCGTTTCCGCGCCGATGTCGCGTCAGCGATGACGACGCGGTACGTGCGCGGGCGGTGTGCGCGCGTTTAGCATCCGCGCATGGATTCCCTCAGCCAGATCGTATTGGGCGGCGCGCTCGCCGCCGTTATCGCCCCCG
>JAYUUH010000264.1:0-1528 GCA_043754745.1 Lysobacter sp. | reverse complement strand
AAAAGAAAAATAAGATAATTAAAGTTCCGAATAGCTGCACTATTATAGAAAACTATTTTTTGGTTCTTACAAATTCAACAGCTAGAATTAAGGTAAGCTCAGATACAGTTTTAACAATTCCTGACTGTCCAGCAGATTTTTTATTTAAAATAAATACTTTGTTTTTTTATAAAAGTATTAAAGGGAATGATATAGCAATGTATACAAAGGAGAGTTATAATTTAAAAGAACTTTTGAGACAATGTGACAGTCTTACCGCGATCTTGCTGATGATCGCCAGCATCTCGGTGCAATAGTCGAGATAACGGGCCAGCTCGAAGCGCGACAGATTGCGCTGCGGCGACGATGCGGTATTCATCGCCGATGACAGCAACTGCTCGGGATCTTTGGTGAGCTGGTGCATGTCGATCACGTGCGCCAGGCTGCGCAACTGATGCAGCGCGCGCAGGGCCTTGCGGCGCTTGAGCCGGGTTTCGAAAGTGGTCAGGAAAAACACCGCGATGCCGAGAAAGATCACGTCGTTGATCGCCGATTCGATGATCGGCAGCAGCGCGAACCATTCCAGCCGCGACGTGGGCGCGCTCGCGGACGCGATCAGCATGACGATGACCGTCACCATCGACAGCAGCGTCAATGCGACGCCGATGCGGATCGGCCAGTTCGGGCGACGGATGTGCTGGATGCCTTCGATGGTGTCGCCGGCGACGGCAAGCACGTCCTGCCCGACCTTGGACAGCCCCGACTGGGGAAAGCGTTCGTCGATCCGCGTGCTCAAGCGCGCGCAGGTGGCGACGATGGCATCGGCATCGAGCGCGCGATAGGTCATGTCGTCATCTCCGCGACGGCAGGTTGCAACACGATACAGTCGACCGGACAGGCCGGCACACACAGTTCGCAGCCGGTGCACAGCGGTTCGATCACCACGTGCATGTGCTTGGCGCCGCCGATGATGGCGTCGACCGGACAGGCCTGGATGCATTTGGTACAACCGATGCAGTCGGCTTCCACCACCACCGCGACCTGCGGCGACTTGTGCGCGCCGCGCGCGCGATCGTAGGGACGCGCAGGGACGCCCAGCACATGCGCGAGCGCGCGTGCGCCGGCATCGCCGCCGGGCGGGCAATGGTCTACGCCCGCCTCGTTGCGCGCCATCGCTTCGGCGTACGGGCGACAGCCCGCATAACCGCATTGCCCGCATTGGGTCTGCGGCAGGAGGCGGTCGAGTCGCTCGATCAGATCAGGATTCATCGCGATGAGCGGACCGCGCCATGTAGGGTGAACTCTGATTTTTGGGGGCCTTGAAAACGCCAGCCTCTATCAATGTTCCAGCGGCATGCAGGCGGGCTGCCGAAGCGCTTACGCCCCAAAACAAATCCGCCGTAGCCCCCTTTTTCAAAGGGGGCGAATGCCTGAGGAGCAAACTGCAATATTTCCAGACGCTCGCCGGCATCTTTCTCGCCGGCATCCTTGATAAATGCAGTTCGCCCCTTTTAAAAAGGGATACAAGCTGTTCCCCCCTTTGGAAAAG
>JAYUUH010000263.1:0-4516 GCA_043754745.1 Lysobacter sp. | reverse complement strand
CAGCGGCATGTGCGGCCCTCGAAGGCCCGCAACGCTTCAGCGCGGCGGGTCGACCAGTTCGTTCGGCTCGATCTTCACCCGCTTGAGGTGGAAGTCGGCGACATGCTCCGCGGGTTTGCCGTCGCTCCAGAATCGCCAGCGGCTGGTCAGTTCGTCCGGGCCGATGAAGGCGAAGCGGGCGTCGTGCATGTGCGCGGCCTTGGCCGGGTCGAAGTTGATCGTACCGTCGAAGTCGAACACGACCTCTCCGTCCTGTCCCGCGCGGGCGCGCATCTTCGGGTGATTCCCGCTGGCGCAGAAATGCACCAGCACCACATCGTCGCCGTCGCGTACGTACAGCGTGCGCATCTCGTGCGAGGTGCCCGGGAATTGCAGTTCCTCCACCGCATTGCCGCCTGCGGTGACGGTGTAGCTCACGGTCGCGTCCGGCATCGAATTGCCGGCGAGGCCGCTGCCGCTCCATTCGCCGGCCAGCGCCTTGAAACGGTCCAGCAGATGCGGCTTGGCGGCGACGTCCGGCCCGGCCGCAGGTGCCGGCAGAGGTGCGTAGAGGAGAAAGACGGCCAGAAGCACGGCAGCGTGGAGACGACGCATCGTGGTGCTCCGGAAGAGTCGGTGGTCGGATCGTACGCCGATTGCGGCGGCGCGGGTTGCCGCGATCGCCGGGTTGCGGATTCTCCTGGACAAGCCGGAAACCCAATGCGAGGAGGCATTCCAGCGCCCGATCAGTCGACCGGCCTGGTCAGCCTATCGATGTCGCGGACCAGCCCGATGCCGATGTCGGCCGAGCGCAGGCTGGAGGCGTGCGCGGTGCTGCCGCCATCGCTGCCCAGCGGGCTCAGGCTGAGCTGTCCCTTGCAGTTCTGCGAGACCTGGACCGGAGCGCCGCGTCCGCCAAAGACCTCGCGCACCTTGCCCAATCCGCGGCGCACGGCATTGGGCCGATGGACGGTGCGCACCGTCTTGCAGTCG
This sequence comes from Lysobacter sp., assembly GCA_043754745.1. GTDB lineage: Bacteria > Pseudomonadota > Gammaproteobacteria > Xanthomonadales > Xanthomonadaceae > Lysobacter_I. The sequence continues at coordinate 3,544 of JAYUUH010000263.1, read as the reverse complement.
CGACTCCACACCCGCACCGCCGGCCCCTCGTTCACCAGCCTTTGGCTGCCCGCAGCTTTCCACTCGGCGACGCTGGGCAAACGATACGGCTGGTCGCTCTGCTTGCTGAACCAGCGGGCGAACTCCCTGGCCTCGGTGTAGGTCACGCATCGGGCGGCTGCCGCCTTTGCTTCATCCCCCTTGCAGCTGGCCGGCTTGAGTCCCGCAGCGCTGGCGTAGCGCGCATAGAGTGCGGCGCTGACCGGCGTCACGTTGACCGCCATTCCCTTCCTGGTGTAAGTCGGCGCTTTGACCACGCCGAGTTTGGGCCCGCCGGCGTCGACGATCCCCTCGGCGCGCCGGGGTATCTGCAGGAGCAGGTCGCGACGCCCGGTCAATCCGGGGCTCGGCGGGTCCACCAGGGCGTACAGCGGCAAGGCCGGCTCGGCGACACTTCGATCGTAGGCCGCGATCGCCGTATCGAATTCGGTCCGGAGCGCGTCGTCGAGCTGGTTCGCGACCGCGACCCTCGTCGCCGGCGCGCTGCCCAGGCGCACGCTGGCATCCTGCCAGGCGGCGTAATGGCGCTTGACCTCGCCCCAACGGCGCGCGCCGATCGCAGCGAGCAGCCGCGTTCGCAGGCTGTCTTCCAGCTGCACGCGGAGGCGGTCGAAATCGGCCTGCTTCGGGGCCGCTATCAAGCTGTCCAGCGCGTTCGGCCGGGCAGGCGGCAGCAACTGGTCGGCGGCGATCAGCTGGCCGATCTCGGCCGCACTCATTGCTTTGGCGTTCGGCCACAGCGCCCACGCCGCCAGGCCAAGCGTCAAAACGCCGACGACTGCCGCGATCTTGAGCGTGCGGCCCGCCATCAGCGGCAGCGCATCGGGGATGCGGTCGAGGGCCGTCGCCATCTCCGCCGCGCTTTGGAAACGCTGCGCCGGTTGGCGCGCCAGCGCTTTATCGATGAAACCCTGCCAGTGCGCGCGTTCCTTCGGCAGGCGCGGGACCTTCTGCTCCAACTGGGCGATCGCGACCTCGAACGCATCCACTCCCCGGAACGGCAGCCCGCCGGTCAGCAGTTCGTAAGCGAGCACGCCCACGCTGTACAGATCCGAGCGCGCATCCACATGCATCCCGCGCGCCTGCTCCGGGCTCATGTAGCCGGTCGAACCCACCGTGAGGCCCACCTGAGTCAGGCGTTCGCTGTTCAAGGTGCGGATGGCGACCCCGAAATCGGCCAGTTGCGGCGTGCCGTGCTCGTCGAACAGCACATTCGCCGGTTTGATGTCGCGATGGACGATGCCTTTGCCGTGCGCATAGCCCAGGCCATCGAGCAGGGCGGCCAGTAGCTTGCGGATTTCCGCCGGCGGACGCGGCGACACCCGCGCGGTCAGGTCGCCGCCGGGCAGGAAAGGCATCGCGTAATACAGCGCACCGTCGCTGCTGTGGCCGACGTCATGGATGCCGACGATGTTCGGATGGCTCAACTCGGCGATCAGGCGGGTTTCCTGCTCGAAACGTTCGACCGCGTCCGCGCCGCCGGCTTCGGCCATGCGCAGGATCTTCAGCGCGACCGGCCGCTTCAGCGCGATGTGCTCGGCCACGAAGACTTCGGCCATGCCGCCGCGCGCAAGGTGGCGGCTGATCGTGTAGCCGGGAACGTGGGGCGTAGCGGGCGGTGTAGCAGTCATGGCCCATTCTACCCAGACGACCGCATGAACTCTTTCGCGCCCGACGGTTCCCCGGCGCAGCCCTCCATGGCGGTGCACCCAAATGGCCGAGTGCCTGTCGTCTCGGGTATTTCGACCGATTGTCGATGAAACGAGGCGTCGCTCGCACGGCGTGTCCGCTCTACGGCGTTCACCCGTACGCCACCCCAACGATGCAGAACCGCTGCAGCCCGCCCGGCAGCTGCGCTTCGAATTCATCGTCGACGCGTTTCTTCAGCATCGCCCGCGCCAGCGGCGAGTCGATGCTGATCCAGCCCAGTTTCGCGTCGGTTTCGTCGGGGCCGACGATGCGGTAGCGGCTGGTGTCTCCGGTGACGAGGTGTTCGACCTCGACGGTCGCCCCGAAAAACACCGCTTCCGGATCGCTGGGCGCGGTGTCGACCACGCGCAGGTGTTCGAGGCGTTTGGAGAGATAGCGCACGCGGCGGTCGATCTCGCCGAGCTGTTTCTTGCGGTAGGTGTATTCGGCGTTCTCGGAGCGGTCGCCTTCGGCCGCGGCGGCGGCGAGGGCTTTGACCACTTCCGGCCGGCGCACGCGCCAGAGATCGTCGAGTTCCGCTTTCAGCCGGTCGTGGCCCTCACGGGTGATGAGGGCCGTGCTTTTTTCGGCCGGCGGGCGCCAACGCGACATTGCCTCAGTGGGCGCCGCTGTGACGCGTCAGCGTGGCGCCGCCGACGATCTTCACGCTGTCCTTCGACAGGATTTCGATCTGGCGATCGGTTTCGCCCTTGCTGTTGGGGTCGAGGGTCGCGGTTTTGCCGCCGGGCTGCAGGGTCCAGTTGCCGTCGATGGCGTTGCCATCGATCTTCAACGTGAACGCGCCGTCGGCGGCGATGTCCAGGGTGGTGTCGCCGGAGGCGTATTGGCCTTCGAAGGCCTTGGTGTCGAAGCTCGGCGCGGCCGCGGCCGGGGTGCCATGGTCTTCGATGATGGCGGCATCGGTGCCGGGCAGCGGCGCGGGCGGTTCGGGGGCTTTGATCGGTTCGACAGGCGCGGCTTCAATCGCGGGGGTTTCGGCTGCGACTTCGGCTGCCGAAGCGGCCTCGGCTTCTTCTGCGGCATCCTTCTGGCAGCCGGCGGCGAACAGGGCGAGGGGCAGAGCGAGCCAGAGCAGCGCAGCGGACTTGCTTGATTTCATCGGTCGGATCTCGGTTGGTCGGGAATGGTGCGGGGAATGGGTGGCAAGCGTCGGCTTCGGAGGCGCGCTCAGCGTTTACCGCCGAAGATGCCGCCAAGCAGGCCGCGCAGTATCTGCTTGCCGAGCTGGTTGCCGACGGTGCGCGCGGTCTGCTTGGCCATGGTTTCGACCATGCCCTGGCGGCGCTTGGTGCCGAACACGGCGTCCTTTACCGATTGGCCGAAACCGCCTTCTTCGGCGTCGTCCTGGTCGCGGGTGCGGGCGGGGGGTGCTTTGGCTTGCTCCGGCGCGGCTTCGATTTTCTTCGCCAGCATCTCGGCCGCGGATTCGCGGTCGATGCGGGTGTCGTAGCGGGTGCCGACCGGGCTGCCGGCGCGCACCTGGGCGCGTTCCGCTTCGGTGATGGCGCCCATCCGGCAGCGCGGCGGCGCGATCAGCGTGCGCTCGACCGGCATCGGCGCGCCCTTGTCCTGCAGCATCGATACCAGCGCCTCGCCGGTGCCGAGTTGGGAGATCGCCTCGGCCACGTCGAGGTGGGGATTGGGCACGAACGTCTCGGCGGCGGTCCTGACCGCCTTCTGGTCGCGCGGCGTGAACGCGCGCAGCGCGTGCTGCACACGGTTGCCGAGCTGGCCGAGAATATTGTCGGGCACGTCATCGGGGAACTGCGAGCAGAAATACACGCCCACGCCCTTG
>JAYUUH010000262.1:0-4524 GCA_043754745.1 Lysobacter sp. | reverse complement strand
GGATGTCCAGCAGGAAACGCGCGAAGCCCTGTACCGCGTTGGTCGGCCAGCCATCGGTATCCTGGAATTCGTCGGGCATGGTGTGCCAGGCGCGGAAGACATAGATGCTGGCATCGATCAGATAGAGCGGCGCCGGCTCCGCGCGCGCGATCGCAAGATCGCGGTCGAGGACGTGATCAACAATGCTGTCGCCGCCGATGCCGTCGTCGTCGGCGATGTTTCCGTCGCCCGGACCGCTCATCCCGGTGTCCAATCGGTGAGCATCGCGGCGGGGTCGGGACGTTCGCGCTCCGGCGCCGTCATCTGCGCGGTGCCGATATGGATGAATCCGGCGACGGTTTCGTCCGCGCCGATGCCCAGCGCGCTACGGATCTCCGGGTCGTAGGCGGCCCAGCCGGTCAGCCACTGCGCGCCGAAGCCCATCGCCTGGGCGGCCTGCAGCAGCGCGAAACAGACGCAGCCGGCGGTCAGGAGGCGTTCCTGTCCGGGAATCTTCTCGTCCGGGCCGAGCTTGGCGATGACGGTGACGATCACCGGAGCGAACGAGAACCGCAGCCGGTCCTTTTCGATCACGCCGTCAGAAGCGTCCATGCCGCGACTGCGGCTGCGTTCAGCGAGCAGTGCCCCGATAGCGTGACGGGCGTCGCCTTCTATCTTCAAAAACCTGAACGGCGTCCGTTTTCCGTGATCCGGCACCCGCACAGCCGACGCCAGCATCCGCAACAGCGTAGGCTGGTCGGGACCCGGCATGCCGAGTTGTCGGCTCGGGACCGAGCGTCGGTCATCGAGTGTTTGTAATGACTGGCTTGGATGATTTGCGAGTGAGGTCACAGACTGTCCCGTACGGTTTGATTGATCGTAGTGTCCGGGAACATACGACAGATATCCGGATAGTCCATTCTCCCTGAAAAGCCCCCCGAAGCCCTCCTCCCGAGACGATCCCAATGGACGATAACAGCCGGTTTTTTCCTGGCCGCTCGCCATCGACGCGCCAGAGCGCCGAAAAAGTCTTCGAATCGGTCCGTCGCGATTCGGTGACGGCGTTGTCGGGCGTCCTCGCCGGCTTCTGGGGGGATATCGAGGAACAGGTGCGTCTGGCCGCCATCGCCAGCCACGACAGCAGCGCCATCTACGACGATCGGATCGCGATCCGTCTGCTCAACCAGCGCGCCCTCGAATTGGCGAACCGCTATCGCGACGCCCTCGAGAACGCGTTCGACCGCTGGCGCAATCCGCGCCCGCGCGCGGTCGACAACAAGAGCATGAGCCTGATGTCCGAGGCCCAGCTCGAAATCCATCTTTCCGGCCAGCAGATCGTGGAACTGCTGGAACACCAGTTGATGCATCCGCTGCAGTTGCTGCACGACCGGCTGGATGCGCTGGCGACCGCGCTCGGCCTGCCGCGGCAGGGGCCGGAGACCAATCCGCTGCGGCCGGACGTTCCGGTGGATGCCTTCGTGAGGCTGTTCACCGAGGACGACCTCACCCCGGAATTGCGCCGGCTGATCTTCCTGCAGCTGGAAAAGCGGCTGTCGAAGTCGCTCGACGATCTCTATACCAAGACCAACGTCGCGCTGGACCACGGTTTCCTGCCGCGCGAAGACCCGGCCAATCCGCAGGCACCGGGCATGCCGCCGCCGGCCGCCGACTGGTCGCCCGATGGTGGGCTGGTCGAAGCGCGCAACCCGCAGCAACAGGGCCATGCGCCACAGGGGATAGGTCCGCAGAGACATGCCGGGCAGGGTGGACAAGCGCCGAACATGCCCTGGGACTATGCCGGCGGCCAGTCTGCAGCGGGCGCCCAGCCCTCGGCCGGCGGCATGCTGTCCGATGGCAACCGGCCGCTGCGCTATCGCGAAACCGTCCATCAGCAATTGCGTGCCTGGCGCCAGAGCGTGCTGCGCCGGGGCTCGGCGTCCACGCCGACCTCCGAATCGGGCTCCGCCCCCCCGCCGAGCTCGGGCTTGAATGGCGTCCGCGTGCTCGCGCCGCAGGAACTGCTGGGCATCGCCACGATGCTGCAGGGCGATGATCCGGCGCCGTACGTCCGCGCACTCGCCGGCGACGACAGCCGTCCGCTCTCGGCGGTGATCCGCGACCAGATCGTCAGCGGTTCGCGCCAGCTCGGCTACGATCCCACCCAGACCCGTTTCAACGAAGTGGACGAAGATGCGATCGATCTCGTTGGCATCCTGTTGCAGACGCTGGCCAGCAGCCACGCCACGTTGAGCCGCTCGCGCGCGCTCTACGGCCGGCTGGTGCCGCCGTATCTCAAGCTCGCGCTGAGCGACGACAGCCTGTTCGAGCAGCGCGGTCATCCCGGCCGCAAATTGCTGGAAGCGCTGAGCGAAGCCTGCGAAGGCAACACCGGCGATTCCCCGCAGGATCAGCAGACCCTGACCCATGCCGAGTTGGCGGTGGGCCGGGTGGTTGAGGAGTATCGCGACGACAAGGCGATCTTCGAGTTCGCTGCCGGCGAGCTGCGCGATCATCTCGACCAGCAGAAGAAGATGCGCGACGTCGCCGAGCAGCGCGCCGCCGATACCGTCAGCGGTCGCGAACGGCTGCAGCATGCGCGTCGCGCGGTGGACGAATTGCTGGACGCGCGCCTCAGCCAGCGTCCGCTCACCGCGGGCATCGCCGAATTCCTCAGCGGCCACTGGCGCCACCATCTGGTCCAGACCTGGCTGCGCGAAGGTCCGAGTTCCGCCCAGTACCTGTCGGCGCTGTCGATCGGCGAGGGTCTGATCCAGGCCGACGCCGACGCCGCCCACGCCGAGGGCCGCCGGGTTGCGGACAAGATCCTCGAACTGCAGGCGCCGCTCGGCCGCTGTTACGTGAGCTGCGGGCTGGACGCGACCGCCGCGCGCGATTCGCTGGCGAAGATCGTCAGCGCGTTGGCCTTCCCCGATCAACCGCGCGGTTTGCATCCGGTCTCGATGGAGGAGGCCCCGGCAGAACCCAACGATGCCGCGAATTGGGGCGGTCTGCGGGTGGTTGGCGGGACGGAAAGCGTCGAACACGACCCGGCGGTCGCCGCGCGCATGCGCCGCCTCCGAGTGGGGCAAAGTCTGCGCCTGATCGAAGAAGATGGCCGCGAGACGCCGGCGCGCGTCGCCTGGGTCAGTCCGTTGACGTCGCGCTTTTTGATCGTCAATCGTCGCGGCCAGCGCAAGCTGGTGGTGACGCCGGAAGAACTCGCGGCGCTGGTCGGCAAGGGCCGCATCGTGCTGCGGTCCTCCGAAGCCCCGTTCGATGAAGCCATGCGCGACATGTGGCAACAGCTCAGCCAGAGCCGCGTCGCCGCGACGTCCTGACGTCGCCCGATCGGGTTTCTCCAAGGCCGCCAACGGTGTTTCGTGGCGGCCTTGTCGTTTCCGTCGTGCCGGACCGTCATTGGCATGCTGTCGTCGGCATGCGGTCGCAAGCATGTTGTCTTTGGCATGTCGTGATCACGATGCGCCATCGCGCCGCACGTCGAGTGGGTCCACGACAACCTGCTAGGATGCCGGCAACCGAGCGGACCGATGGAGACGGGCAAGATGGCGGAGACTGCGGCTGACATGTCAGGGCATGCGACAGCGAAAGTGATCATCGGTGCGGTGCGCGAAACCGCGCCCGGCGAGCGGCGCGTGGCGCTCACGCCCGAAACCTGCAAGAAGCTTGTAGCGGCCGGCGCCGTGGTGCGCATCGAGCGCGGGCTCGGCGATGGCGCGCATGCGCTCGACGTCGCCTATGCCGATGTCGGCGCCGAGATCGTCGACGGCGCCGATGCGGTGCTCGGTTCGGCCGATATCGTCGTCTGCGTGCAACCGCCTCCGGCTGCTGCCATCGCCGGCATGAAGCAGGGCGCGGTGCTGGTCGGCATGCTGCAGCCGCAGGGCGATGCGGCCCGCGGCGAAGCGCTGCAGGCGCGCGGCATCGTCGTGTTTCCGCTTGAGCGCCTGCCGCGCACCACCCGTGCCCAGGCCATGGACATCCTCAGCTCGCAGGCCGGCATGGCCGGCTACAAGGCGATGCTGATCGCGGCGCAGCTGGCGCCGCGCTTCTTCCCGATGCTCACCACCGCCGCCGGCACCATCCGTCCGTCGAAGGTGCTGGTGATCGGCGCGGGCGTGGCCGGTCTGCAGGCGATCGCCACAGCCAAGCGTCTCGGCGCGCAGGTCGAAGGCTTCGACGTTCGCCCGGAAACCCGCGAGCAGATCGAATCGCTCGGCGGCAAATTCCTTGACCTCGGCGTCAGCGCCGCGGGCGAAGGCGGTTACGCCCGCCAGCTCACCGACGAGGAGCGCGCCCTGCAGCAGCAACGGCTCGCCGATCATCTGAAGAATATCGACGTGATCGTCGCCACCGCCGCCGTGCCGGGCCGTCCCGCGCCGAAGATCGTCAGCGCCGCGATGGTCGCCGGCATGAAGCCCGGCAGTGTGATCGTGGATCTCGCCGCCGAAACCGGGGGCAACTGCGAACTCACCCAGCCGGGCGACAACGTGGTCCACGGCGGCGTCACCGTATCCGGTCCGCTCA
>JAYUUH010000261.1:0-1533 GCA_043754745.1 Lysobacter sp. | reverse complement strand
CCCACGGCATCGGCCTCGGTTTCGTGTTTGCGCGCGTACGGCAGCAGGTAACCGTAGCCCATCGCCGCCTGCATCATCTGCTGCGATTGCGGATCCATGCCGCTCATCGCACCGGCCATCTGGCCCAGCTGGCCGAGTTTCTGCTGCGACATGCGCTGCGCGCCGTGACGCAGCAGGGCGTGGGCGATTTCGTGGCCCATCACCACCGCCACCGCATCGGCGTTCTGCGCGACCGGCAGCAGGCCGGTGTAGACCGCCATCTTGCCGCCGGGCAGGCAGAAGGCATTAGCCTGGTCCGACTGGATCACGTTGACGTCCCACTCGAAGGTCTGCCAGACCCGGTTGGGCTGCTGGCCGTTTTCGGCGGCGAGCGCGGCTTCGACTTCGGGCACCCTGGCGATCAGGCGATTGGCGATCTCGCGTACCTGACGCGCGACCTGCGAATTCGGGTCGACCGGGCGCTCCTTGGAGAGGATGTCCTCGTAGGCCTGCAGGCCCATCGCCTTTTCCTCGTCGATGGAAATACTGCCGTCGATCAGCACTTTTTCGCCGGTGTACGGGTCTTCAGTACGATTCGAGAACCAGTAATACGCGGCATAGCCCGCGAACAGCAGCAGGATGATGAAACGCGGGTTGATGCCGCCGCGCCGGCGTTGTCCGCCGCCCTGCTGTTGATTGCCGAATAAGTTCTGTCGCATCGATGTCGTCCTCACAGGCCTGCCACTAGAGATCCCTGACCACCCGGAAGCCGGTCAGTGCATTGGTCGCGTCCGACTCGGCCTGGCTGCGCCAGGCCGCGCGGGTGTGCGCCGGCGAGCTTGCCCAAGCGCCCCCGCGCACCACGCGCGTGCGGCAACCGGAGTTCACCCAGGCCTCGCCCTGCGTCGGTGCGCGACGGTAACCATCATGCCAGCAATCGGCGACCCACTCGCTGACATTGCCTTCGAGATCGTGGATGTCGAAGCGATTGGCCCGGAAACGCGCGGTCGGCGCCGGCCCCCAGTACCCATCGCGATAACCCGGGAAGGCGTTGCCCCAGCTACGTCCGGCCGGCGAACGGTCGCCGCCGCCGGTGAGGTTGCCGGTCCCCGGTTTCGGCGGTCGATCGCCCCATGGATAACGACCGACTTCGCCCCCGCGCGCGGCGTATTCGAATTCGGCCTCGCTGGGCAGCCGGTAACGTTGTCCGCTGCTGTCGGACAGCCAGCGCGCATAGGCTTGGGCATCCTTGGCGCTGACGTGCAGCACCGGCATGGCATCGTCGGCGAGCCGGCCCAGATGGTCGTGGCGCCAGTCGACGCCGCTGCGACGTACGAAATTGCCGCCGCGTTCGTCGTAGACCAGCGAATGTCCGCGTCGCACCGCCCGCGGTCGGTGGCCGCTGATCTGCACAAAGCGGCGGAACTCGCCAACGGTCACCTCGGTGCGCGCGATGGCGAAGCCGCGTTCGAAACGCACGTAGCGCGAAGGCCGCTCGGCGTCGCTGGCGTCCGGCTCGCTGTCGCGCGCGCCCATCCGGAAACCGCCGTGCGG
>JAYUUH010000260.1:0-4528 GCA_043754745.1 Lysobacter sp. | reverse complement strand
GCGGGCGCCGCCGCGCGTCGCGCCGCCGAGATCGTCGCCCGCGAGTCCTACGGGCGACTGGTCGCCTGGTTGGCGACCCAGTGGCGCGACCCGCAGGCGGCGGAGGACGCGGTGGGCGATGCCTTCGTCGCGGCGCTGCGTGTCTGGCCGGAGCAGGGCATTCCCGACGCTCCGGACGCCTGGTTGCTGGCGGCGGCGCGCAGGCGGCTGCTGGAAGGCCATCGCCATCGCCGGACAGTGCGCGAGCACGAGGACCGCAGCCGCGTCATGGACGACGATGCGTTTGCGGAGCCATGGATGCCGCCGCCGCAGGAAGACGCGGTGTCCGGCATTCCCGATCGTCGCCTGCAATTGCTCTACGTCTGCGCGCATCCGGCGATCGACGCCGGCGTGCGCAGCGCGCTGATGCTGCAGTTGGTGCTGGGCGTCGAGGTGCAGGAGATGGCGCCGGCGTTCCTGCTCTCGCGGGCGACGCTGGCCCAGCGGTTGGTGCGCGCGAAGCGCAAGATCCGCGAGGCCGGGATCGATTTCGAGTTGCCGACCGCGCGCGACCTGCCGTCGCGGACGCATGCGGTCCTGGAGGCGATCTACGGCGCCTATGCTCTGGCCGGCGAGTGCGCCGCGCCCGGCGACGCGCCCGAATCGCAATTGCGCGAAGAGGCCTTGTTCCTGGCGCGGCTGCTCGCCGCGCTGCGGCCCGGCGACGCCGAAGCGCAGGGATTGCTCGCACTGCTGCTGTTCTGCGAGTCTAGACGGCAGGCGCGCTTCGATGCGGATGGCGAGTTCGTGCCGCTGCACCAGCAGGACGTTTCGCGCTGGGACATCGCGCGCGTGCGGGAAGCGGAGCGCTTGCTGCTACATGCGGCATCCCTGCGTTCGCCCGGTCCGTTCCAGCTCGAAGCGGCGATCCAGTCGGCCCACGCGCAGCGCGCGACGAGCGGGCGCGTGCCCTGGACCGCCATCGCGACGCTGTACGCGTACCTTCTGGCGATCGCGCCGACCGTGGGTGCGCAGGTCGCGCATGCGGTCGCGGTCGGCGAGGCGGATGGCGCGGCCAGCGGGCTCGAATGCCTGGACCGCGTCGATCCCGGCGCGGTGCGCGGCTACCAGGCGTACTGGGCGGCGAAGGCGCATCTGCTGGCGGATGCCGGATGGACGCAGGAGGCCCGCGACGCTTACCGCCTCGCGATCGGCCTCACCACCGCGCCGGCGCTGCGCCGCTTCCTGCAGCGCCGCATCGATGCATTGTGAGCCGAAGATTCTTCTCGACAGCTTCTTCTGGACTTTCCCACGAAACTTTCCTGTCAGGACAACATCGCCATGAACGCCAATACGGTCACGCCGGTTCGATCCTCGCCGCGCTGGCTGCCGATCGTCGCAGCCCTGGGCCTGCTCTGGAACATCTTCGGCATCTTTCATTTTTTCGCTTCGTCCGGCGGCAGCGTCGAAGGCTTGATGCAACAAGGCATGACCGCCGAACAAACTACGCTTTATTATGGACTCCCGGTCTGGATGACGGCAGCGTTCGCGATCGGCGTGTTCGGCGGCGCGATCGGCTGCGTGCTGCTGTGGCTCCGGAAACCGCTCGCGGCTTCAGTATTCGCGCTGTCGCTCGCCGCGTACATCGTCCTGTACGCCGGCGATATCGCGCTGGGCGTCTTCGCCGCTTTCGGCCTATCCCAGGTCGCCGTGTTGAACCCTGGTCGTGCTGATCGCGGCGATCCTGCTGTGGGTGTCGCGGCATGCCCGAAAACATGGACATCCGGGTTGATGGCGATGGGCGGGACACTCCGCTACGGATGACCCGGCCTGGTATTGTTCAATATCGCTTCCACAGCCAGCGTAGCGGCAATCCTGCGATCACCAGCACCGCGCCCCACGCGAGCGCATTCGCGCCGGTGCCGAGCAGCGCATAGACGCTGTAGAGCAGCGCGAGCGCAGCGATTACGCGGCCGTCTTTGCCGAGTTTCAGCCACGCAGCGCTGCTGAAGACATACGGCAGCAGCGTCGCGGCGGTGGAGAGCAGGATCGAGAACGTGAAGACGGTCACCAGCGAATCGGTGTAATTCGCGATCACCAGCAGGCTCGCCAAGGCAGTGCTCGCCAGCACGCCGACGCGCGGCGTGCCCCGCGCATCGAGCGCGGCGAAAGCTTTCGGGAACAGTCCGTCGTTCGCGGCCGCCATCGGCAATTGCGCGGACAACAACACCCAGCCGTTCAGCGCCCCGAAGCAGGAGATCGCCGCGACCATCGCGATGCCGATGCCGGCGGCCGGGCCCCACAGCGCTTTCGCGGCGTCGGCCATGGGCGCGGTCGAGGTCATCGCGACTTCGGGGGGCAGCAGGCCCAGCACGGCGGTGCAGGCGAGAATCGTGGCGATGCCCGCGAGCAGGGTGCCAATGAGCGTGGCGCGCGGAATCGTGCGTTCGGCGTCGCGGATCGCACCGGCGGGCACGGTTGCGGCCTCCAGCCCGAGAAACGCCCACAGGGTCAGCGCAACGGTCATGTGCAGCGCGCCGAGTCGGGTCGCGGGCGCATCCGCTTTCGCGGCCGCCGCGAGCGCGTCCGCTTCGCCGGCGAGCAGCGAAGTGTCGAGCCACCAGATCGCGATGCCGCCGAACAGCAGCAACGGCAGCAGTTTCAATACGGTGGTGACGATCTGCAGGCGGCCGGCTTCGCGCACGCCGGCCAGATTGATCGCGGCGCAGATCCACAGCGCGGCAAGCGCGCAGGCTGCTCCGCGGAACGGTGTGGCCACTAATTCGGGAAACAGACTGCCGAGACTGCCGGCAAAGGCGACCGCGATCGCCGCGTTCGCGCACCAGATCGAAATCCAGTAACTCCAGGCGATCACGAAACCGGTGGTGTCGCCGAAGGCCTCCCGCGCATAGGCGTAAGGCCCGCCGGCCTGCGCGCCGCGTGCGGCCAGCCTCGAGAACGTCAGCGCCAGCAACAGCGCGCCGCCGAGCGTGATCGCCCAGCCGTACAGGCTCAGCCAGCCGTACGGCGCCAACGATGCCGGCAGCAGGAACACGCCGCTGCCGACCATGCTGCCCGCGACCAGCGCGATCGCCGACCACAAGCCGAGCGGTCGCGGAGCCGGGTTCACCTCCGAAGCTGCGAATCACTCCGGTCGACGGTGCCTGCACGCCGTCCGGCGGCAGGCGTGGATGCCGCAGGCACGGAAGTCGCGGCGGCCGGCTTGGCCGACGATCTCGGCCGGACGATCGGCCGTGCGCCTTCCGCGGCTTCGGCCTGCGGTTCGAGATAGCTTTTCATGTTGGCGAAATCAACATCCAGCCGCGAGTAGTAATCGCGGTTCTGCGTATTGCCCAGCGAACCGCTGTTGCCGCAGGCCGCTTCGCCGCCGTACAGTCCACCGCGCAGCACATAACCGCGCGATCCGAGCGTGAACAAACCCGAGCCGCTGCTGCCGCCTTCGGTGGTGCCCGTCAGCCAGCCCACGGTGATGTTGTCGCCGTCCTTCGTGATGCTCTGGCCGCCTGAGACCTTTTTCGAGTCGCCGCGCGGATGATGGATCGCCAGCACGCTGCTGCCGTCGACGATCGGTGCGGCGTTCCAGCCGGCGAAATACGCGTTCGCGGGTGGCGCGTTGTTGAGACGTAGCAGCATGCCGTCGGTGAGGTGATTCGAATACAGATACGCCGCGCCGCCGTTGATCTGGGTGGTGACCGCGGACGTGAGGTTGCCGCAGCCGGTCGCTTCGTAGTTCCAGATGGTGTTCAGGGTGTTGGCGACCGTCTGGATCTGGCTCGGGACCGGCGCCACGTTGGTGTTGCTGGAGAAACAGTGATTGGCGGTGTGGAAATACGGAACCTGCGTTACCGGAACGGTGTCCGCCAACAAGGTGCCGGTGCAAATGTAGGTGCTGGAGCCGATGACGAAACGCATGTGCGCGACCGCGTTCTTGGCGTCGACGAAGGCCTGGCCCAGTTCGTTGACGCGGCAGACGGTGTCGACGTTGCAGGTGCCGGATTCGCCGATCTTCTCGATGATCTTGTAGGTGTTGCGGCTGTCGGCGATGAGGTGCGAGAGCACCGGCGCATCCAGCCTCACCGCGAACGCGGGCACGGCCTTGGGCCGGAAAATCTCGATGATCTGGGTGTCGCCGTCGGTGTTCGGCGTCCAGAACAGGCCGTTGGAACCCGGCAGGCGCTTGACCTCCGCGCCGGTCATCTTCGCGACCACTTCCGATGGGCGTGCCGAACCACCGAAGCGCAGCTCGGCGCGGCTGTCCAGGCGGCTGACGTCCAAGCCGACACGCAGCGCGAGCGCATCCATCGAGCGAATCTCGACCTTCGCGACGAAGCCGCCGGCGACGGGCCGCCAACTCAAAGCGGGCAGGTGGCGCTGTGCGCCTTCCTGCGACGCTTCGCGGCCGACGCCGATCTGGGTGGCCTTCAGGCCCGGCGCCTGGTTCTTGCGCTGCAGGTCGAGCAGGCGCGTCGTCTCCATCTCACGATACTCCAGCCTTGCCACGTTCGCGGTCGGGTAAGCGGCCGCACGC
>JAYUUH010000259.1:0-4538 GCA_043754745.1 Lysobacter sp. | reverse complement strand
CGCTACGCTCCTGCACGAAGCCGCGGAACGGGGCGACGCCGGTGCCCGGGCCGATCATGATCACGTCGCGCGAGGCGTCGGCCGGCAGGCGGAAGCGTTCGTTGCGCTCGATGTAGACCGGCAGCGATGCCCCTTCTTCGCGGCTGGCGAGGTGATGCGAGGCCGCGCCCCAGCGCAGCGCGTCGCCGTGTTGGTATTCGATATGAGCGACGGTGAGATGCGCTTCATCGCCGACCGCCTTGCGGCTGGAGGCGATGGAATACAGCCGCGGCTGCAGCGGACGCAGGGCTTCGACCAGCGCTTCTGCAGTCCACGCGCCCGGATGTTCAAGCAGCAGATCGACGATCTGCGACTGCGCCATCAGCGCGGTCAGGCCTTCGCGTTGGTCCGGCGCGAGCAGGCGGTTCAGCGCCTCGCTGCCGGCATGCGCGGCATGGGTGGCGATGAACGGACGGCTGAGACGGGTGATCTCGCGCTTGCGGCCCAGCCAATCATGCAGCGGCAGGGTGTCGTCGCCGAGCGCGACCGGTGCATCGGCATCCAGATCGAGCGCGTCGGCGATGGCCTGGACCAGCACCGGGGGATTCTCGATCCACACGCCGAGCGCGTCGCCAGGTTCGTAATCCAGGCCCGAGCCTTCGAGTGAAATTTCGAGATGACGAACGTCGCGGTCCGAGCCGCGGCCGGTGATCGGCAGGTTCACCAGCAGCTCGGCGGCGAATGGGCGCTCGCGGGTCCAGGCCACCGGCGCGGCGACATGCGGACGCAGCGGCGTGACACTGGCGAGCTGCGGGCGCGGTTTCAGGGCGTCCCTGGCTTCGGCGAGCACCTGTGTCGACCACGGCGCGGCAATGGTGTCGATGTCGAGATCGGCGTCGGCGCGGGCCACCCAGCGCTGCGCGCCAAGGGCTTCGAGGCGCGCATCGAGACGCTGACCGATCACGCAGAACTGCGGGTAACTGGAATCGCCGAGCCCGAGCACCGAGAAACGCAGCTGCGGCAGCTGCGGCGCGCGCTTGCCTTCGATGAATTCGACCAGCGCGCGGGCGTCGTCCGGCGGGTCGCCGTCGCCCTGGGTGCTGATGACGATGGCGAGAAAGCGCTCGTCCTTGAGCTCCCGAGTCGGATAGGCATCGGCGCGGATCAGGCGGACGGGCAGGCCTTCTCCTTCGAATTTTGCGGCCAGGGCTTCGGCGATGCGCTTGGCATTGCCGGTCTGGCTGCCGTAAACCACGGTCAGGCGGCCGCGCTCGGCGTGATCGGCGACCGCATGCTCGATGGCGACCGGAGCCGCAGCGAGGAGCGTCGCGCCCGCCTGCGCCCGGGCCAGGCCGGCGGTGTAGCCCGAGAGCCACCACAGGCCGGCGCTGTCCATGCCGTCGACCAGTCGTGCGATCTGGGCGTAGGGCTCGGCAGTCAGCGGCGACTGGGCGAGCGTGACCGGCGAAGGAGCGGGATTGGCGGGGGACATGGCAGCCTGGAAGCTAGAGAGGGGGAGAACGACGAGCGTTGAGCCTAGGCCTCCCGATTTGCGGGCGGAAAGGATGGGTTGTTATGCGCTTATGCCCGCACGCACTTTCTGCGCTGGGGGGCGTCACGGATACTGGAAAGCCTTCAGCGGCTCCTCCCCTCCATGGAACTGCCCCCGGATTTTCTGCTGTATGTCGTCATCGGCTTCGCTGCCCAACTCATCGACGGCGCCCTGGGCATGGCCTATGGCGTGACGGCGTCCAGCCTGTTGCTCGGTTTCGGCGTGCCGCCCGCGGTGAGCAGCGCCACCGTGCATGCGGCCGAGTGCTTCACCACCGGAACCTCGGCGATCTCGCATCATGCCTTCGGCAACATCGACCGCAAGCTGTTCCGGCGGCTGCTGCTGCCGGGCATGCTGGGTGCGGGCATCGGCGCCTATGTGTTAACGATGATCGATGGCGACGCGCTCAAACCCTGGATCGCGGGCTATCTGCTGTTGATGGGTGTGGTGATCCTGTTCAAGGCGTTCCGCGAACTGGTGCCGCGCGAGGTCACCTCGCATGTTTCCACGATCGGTTTCATCGGTGCGCTGCTGGACGCGATGGGCGGCGGCGGCTGGGGACCGATCGTCGCCAGCAACCTGATCGCCCGCGGCCACGAGCTGCGCCTGACCGTGGGCAGCGTCAACGCGGTCGAGTTCTTCGTCACGCTCACCGCCTCGGTGGTGTTCTTGATGACCATCGGCCTCAGCCACTGGAGCATCGTGCTGGGGCTTGCCTTGGGTGGCGTAGTCGCGGCTCCCTTCGGAGCCTGGCTGGTGCGGTTCGTCCGCCCGAAACTGCTGATGCCGGTGGTCGGTCTGCTGGTGATCGGCCTCAGTATCCGCACCCTGTACCAGAGCTTCGCGGGCTGAAAGAGCACGCTTTCACCATGCCGACGCCACCGCGTTACGCTTCAAAGTCCACCTGCAGGGAACGCAGGCCCCATCGCCGCCCAGATATCCACGGGACATCATGTCGTATCCAGCGTTGAGTCATCTCGATCGGCTCGAAGCCGAAAGCATCCACATCCTGCGCGAAGTCGCGTCCGAATTCCGCAATCCGGTCATGATGTATTCGGTCGGCAAAGACAGTTCGGTGCTGCTGCACCTGCTGACGAAAGCATTCGCCCCGGCACGCCCGCCGATTCCGATGCTGCACATCGATACCGGCTGGAAGTTCAGGGAGATGATCGCGTTCCGCGACCGGCGTGCGCAGGAGACCGGCATCGAGCTTCGCGTACATACCAATGCCGAAGGCGTGGCCCAGGGCATGAATCAGATCACCTTCGGCGCCACCGTGCATACCGACGTGATGAAGACCCAGGCCTTGAAGCAGGCGCTGGATCTGCACGGCTTCGATGCGGCCATCGGCGGCGCGCGCCGCGACGAGGAGAAGTCGCGCGCGAAGGAGCGGATCTTCTCGTTCCGCAGCGCGCAGCATCGCTGGGATCCGAAAAACCAGCGCCCCGAACTCTGGAGCCTCTACAACACCCGCATCCACAAGGGCGAATCGGTGCGCGTGTTCCCGATCTCCAACTGGACCGAGCTGG
Source organism: Lysobacter sp. (assembly GCA_043754745.1). Taxonomy (GTDB): domain Bacteria; phylum Pseudomonadota; class Gammaproteobacteria; order Xanthomonadales; family Xanthomonadaceae; genus Lysobacter_I. Next base: position 1,478 of record JAYUUH010000259.1, on the reverse strand, counting down.
ACGTGTGGCTGTACATCTATCGCGAGAAGATCGAAGTGCCGTCGCTGTACCTGGCGGCCGAGCGGCCGGTGGTGGAACGCGACGGCGCGCTGATCATGGTCGACGACGAACGCCTGCCGATGCGCGATGGCGAAACGCCTGCCATCAAGCGCGTGCGCTTCCGCACCCTCGGCTGCTATCCGTTGACCGGCGCGATCGAATCCGAAGCAGACACGCTGGAGAAGATCATCGCCGAGATGCTGGTCGCCACCACCTCGGAACGCCAGGGACGGGTGATCGACCAGGATCCTTCCGCTTCGATGGAGAAGAAAAAGCAGGAGGGGTATTTCTGATGTGCGCCATCATCCATGACGCCGATCGCGACGCTAACCACGAAGCCGATGCCGCGGTCGCGGCCTATCTGCAGCAGCACGAACACAAACAATTGCTGCGCTTCATCACCTGCGGCAGCGTCGACGACGGCAAGAGCACTCTGATCGGCCGGCTGCTGCACGACACCAAGCTGCTGCTGGACGACCAGTTGGCGGCGCTGGAAGCCGACAGCCTGCGTCACGGCACGCAGAACGGCCAGATCGATTTCGCGCTGCTGGTCGACGGCCTGCAGGCCGAGCGCGAGCAGGGCATCACCATCGATGTCGCTTACCGCTTCTTCAGCACCGACCAGCGCAAGTTCATCGTCGCCGACTGCCCCGGCCACGAGCAGTACACCCGCAACATGGCCACCGGCGCGTCCACCGCGGATCTCGCCATTGTGCTGGTCGATGCGCGCAAGGGCCTGCTCACCCAGACCCGCCGCCACAGCTACATCGTCTCGCTGCTGGGCATACGCCACGTGGTGCTGGCGGTGAACAAGATGGATCTGGTCGACTACGACGAAGCGGTGTTCGCGCGCATCGTCGAGGATTACCGCGTGCTGGCGGAGCAGCTCGGCATTCCGCAGGTCACCTGCATTCCGCTGTCCGCATTGAACGGCGACAACATGCTGGAGCCTTCGACGCTGATGCCCTGGTACACCGGCACGACGCTGCTGGCGCATCTGGAAACCGTTGATGTCGCCGGCGCGGGCGAAGCGCAGAACGCCGCGCTGCGCCTGCCGGTGCAGTGGGTTTGCCGGCCGGACCAGAATTTCCGCGGCTTCGCTGGCACCATCGCGTCCGGCACGGTGGCGCCCGGCGACGAGATCGTCGCGCTGCCTTCGGGCCGGCGCTCGCGCATCGCGCGCGTGTTGGGCGGCGATGGCGATCTGCCGCGCGCCGGCAAGGGCCGCGCGGTCACGCTCACGCTGGAGGACGAGATCGACATTAGCCGCGGCGATGTGATCGCTGCAGCATCGTCGCCGCCGGAAGTGGCCGACCAGTTCGCCGCCCATGTGCTGTGGATGGGCGAACAGCCGCTGCTGCCGGGCCGCCCGTACTGGCTGAAGGTCGGCGCGCGCACGGTCGGCGCATCGATCACCGAGATCAAGCATCGCGTCGACG
>JAYUUH010000258.1:0-1537 GCA_043754745.1 Lysobacter sp. | reverse complement strand
GCATCGTCCCCGCGACTTCCATGCGGCCTGAAGGCCGCTCTACAAGAACGATTGGTGTTTCGTTTTCACCAGCCGTGGGCACGGCTCAAAGATCGTCGCCTATCGAGCTCTACCTGGGCCGGCCTGAAGGCCGCTTTACCGGCATGACAGCCCGCCGCGCCCGGCGCAGGCTGTCGATCGCGAAGATCGCCAGCGCGATCCAGATCACGATGAAGCCGATCGCGCGGTTGCGGTCGAAACTCTCGCGGAACACCAGCACGCCGATCAGGAACTGCATGGTCGGGGCGATGTACTGCATCAGGCCGATGGTGGACAGCGGCACGCGCCGCACCGCGAACGAGAACGCGATCAGCGGCAGCGCGGTCAGTGCGCCGCCGAAGATCAGCAGCGCATCCACGCCGACGCCCCATCCGCCGAAGAAGCCGCCCTGCCCGCTGCTTTCGATCCACAGCAGATAGCCCAGTGCGGGCAACAGCAGCACCGAGTTCTCGAAGCCGAGCCCGGTCACCGAATCCACCGCCGCGAGCTTGCGGATCAGCCCGTAGATGCCGAACGAGGTCGCCAGCGCCAGCGCGATCCACGGGAAGCTGCCGTAGTTGAAGGTCAGCCACAACACGCCGGCCGCGGTGATGGCGACCGAGACCCACTGCGTCGGGTTGAGGCGCTCGCGCAGGAACAGCGTGCCGATCACCACGTTGAGCAGCGGGTTGATGAAGTAGCCGAGGCTGCTTTCGACCACGTGCCCGGCGTTCACCGCCCAGATGTACAGGCCCCAGTTCACACCGATGCACAGGCCGCTGAGGGTCAGCATCGCGGCGAGCCGCGGCTGCGCCAGGATCGCCTTGAACCAGCCGCGACCCTGCGACCACAGCAGCCAGATCGCCACCAGTACCGCGCACCACAGCACGCGATGGGCGACGATCTGCAGCGACGGCACCGCCTTGAGCAGATGCCAGTACAGCGGCATCAGCCCCCACAGCACGAATGCGCTGGCGGCGATGAGCAGGCCTTTGCGATCGAGGCCCGGCATCACGCGTCCGATGATTTCGACGCAGTGACCTGCGGCGGTGCGACTTCGACGCGCGATTTGGCTCGGCTGATGACGACCACGCCGACCAGGATCGCCGCCAGCGCGCCGAGATCGTGCAGGTTGAAATGCTCGCCGCCGAGCCAGGCGCCCAGCAGCACCGCGATCGGCGGATTGACGTAGGCGTAGCTGGACGCCAGCGCCGGACGCACGTGGTTCAGCAGCCAGACGTAGGCGCCGAAGCCGACGATCGAACCGAACAGCGCGAGATAGACCAGCGCCGCCGTGCCGTGCGCGGTCGGCGCGGCCGGCAGCCGCTCGCCCATCGCGAGTCCCAACACCACCAGCATCACCCCGCCGCACAGCATCTGCGCGGCGGCGGCCATGAACGGCGACGGCAGATCGCGTCCGCGCGACCACACCGAACCGAAGGCCCAGGCGATGGGCGCGATCAGCAGCATCACCAGACCGCTGGGCGCGGACGACAGGCTGCTGCCGCCGTTGAGCCAG
>JAYUUH010000257.1:0-4549 GCA_043754745.1 Lysobacter sp. | reverse complement strand
CCAGTGGAAGTCCGATCGCGGCCTGGCCATCGTCAAGACCGCCATCGTCTCGATCGAGTACGACGCGAACACCCGCGAACTGCTCAAGACCGTGCAGCGCGCCGATGCGCTGGCCGGTTCGCGCGGCAACTCGAACCTCCAGGCCAGCGTGGCGCAGGGCATCCAGTCGGCCGGCGAGACCGGCGGTGCCGCGGGCCTCATGGGCGTGGGCATGGCCTCGGGCATGCTCGGCGTCGGAAACATGCAGCAGCCGGCGACGCCTGCCGCGCCCGCTGCGCCCGCTGCAGACGATCCGGTCGCCAAACTGAAGAAGGCCAAGGAGATGCTGGACCTCGGCCTGATCACCCAGGACGACTACGACGCGCTCAAGGCCAAGGCGCTGGGCCTGTAAGTCGCAGGCGCGCAGCGACCATGTCCGACACGAAGCTACCGCCGCCGTTGCCGGCATCGCCCGTCACCGGCCCGGGTTCGCCGCAGGACGTGCCGCCGTTGCCCGGCAGCCTGCCGATCGACCCGGCCACCCTGCCCGACGCGATCCGCGATGAACTCGAGGCGCCCGATCCGGTCGCCATCGACACCGCCGCGGCCGAACTCAGCGACGGCCTCAACCGTTGCCCGAAATGCGGCTCGACCGACATCCGCCACAAGCTCGGCACCGACCTGCTGGTCTGCCTGTACTGCCGCAACGAATGGGACGGCGCGCGGGTCGAGGAAGCCTTCGGGTTCGGCGAAGGCATCGACCAGCTCAAGGGCACCGTCGTCGCCTCCGGCGCGCGCAACATCGCCGCCGACGCCGCGGTCCTGATGACCTTCAAGTGCACCGGCTGCGGCGCCGAGGTCACGGTCAACACCGAAAGCGCGATGACCGCGCGCTGTCACTGGTGCCGCCACGTCTTCGGCGTCAACGAGCAGGTGGCCAACGGCGCGGTGCCCGACGCGGTGCTGCCCTTCCACATCAAAAAGGACGACGCGGTCGCGCGCATCCGCCAGTTCGTGGACAAGCGGCGGCTGTTCGCATTGAAGGCATTCAAGGAACAGTTCAAGCCCGAGAACGTCGTCGGCGTCTACCTGCCGTACATGATCGTCGACGGCAACGCCAGCGCCGACGTCGCGGGCAAGGGCGAGATCAAGACGCGCGAATACACGCGCGGCACCGACAACAACAAGAAGACCTACTACGACGCCGACATCTATCGGGTGGAACGCCACGTGGATTTCACCGTGGACGACCTGCCGCTGGAATCCTCCACCGAACGCGGCAATCTCGACGTGCGCGTCAACACCAACAACATCATCAACACCATCCTGCCGTTCGACACCAAGAACGCGGTGAAGTGGAATGCGTCGTACCTGTCGGGCTTCACTTCCGAAAAGCGCAACAGCAACGTCGAGCACCTGCAACCGCGCCTGGAAGACCAGCTGCTGTCGATCGCCCGGGCCCAGGTCGAGGCCTCGGTGCGCCGCTACGACCGCGGCGTGCGCTGGGAACAGGAAAAACTCGATGTCCACGGCACGCGCTGGGTGTCCATGTACCTGCCGGTGTGGCTGTACTCGTACTACCAGCCCGGCGCTGGTGCCGGCGGAAGCGGTGGCGGCATGCTGCATTACATCGCGGTGAACGGCCGCACCGGCGAAACCATGGGCAGCGTGCCGGTGCAGCAATGGAAGCTGCTGCTGGCCGCGCTCACCGTCGGCACGATTCTCGAAGGCATCGCAATCATGATCCTGGTGGGTTCCTCATGAGCGACGACGGCGGACTCTGGCTGCTCGCGGCCGGCCCGGCCGGCGCGGCCGCGCTGTACTGGGCCCTGTACCGATTCTACCGCAACACCGACAAGTCGCACGGCTTCGAGCGCGAGACGAAGATCGAAGCGCGACCGGTGACGGGATCGGAATCGGATATCAAGGTCGACGAGATCGAGGGCACGCAGCGGTCGCGCATCGAAGGCGACAACGTGACCGCGTACCGCGCGCGCGTCCAGCGGATCACGGACGAATCTTCCTGAGCAGATCCGGGATCGGAGCGCACTTTTCACAAAGGAATTGCATTCTGTCCCCTGTTCTCACGGGTACCTCGACACGGTATCCGATCAGGTACAAGACTTGACCTTACGGGTTAACGAAACTCCGTTTACACAAACCCCCGTCCCCTCACAAAGGATCGGTTCGATGCCACTTATCCCAGGAGACGAAAATGAAAGTTCAAACCAGACTTTTGCTCGCTGCTATCGCTTTCGCGCCCGTGTTTTCCGTCGCACTGGCGGGCGCACCGGATGCCAAACCCAATCCTGATTCTGTAACAAGGCTACCGACAACTCCACTGAGTGAAGAAGCTCGCAGAGCACTTCTTCCCGCCCCCGCACGAGCAGGCCCCTGTCTGGCGGAGTTGAGTGTGGATCGGCTTGAAGTCTCCCGCAGCGCGGATGGTACGTCCTACACGGTCAATGTCACGATCTCGAATATCGGTACCGAGCTGGCCGTAGGCGCACAAACCAATGCCAGTGGCGTGTTGGGCGTTGCGCTTGAAGTGACGGACCTCAGGCGCGTCCGAAGCTATTTCGCGCAGGTGGCCGATATCAATATCATCCACCCGGGAACCAGCCAGACGTTCAGCGGTTCCATCCCCGCCAGAGAAGTCCACCCTCAGTCCACGCAAATTCTGGCGAGAATCGATCGAGGGCCGGACGGTCCGCGCTGCGCTTACGATGCCCGTCGCAACAACGACGGCATGGGCATTTCGGTATCCACCATGAGAGCCTGGCTTGCTGCGGGCAATTCGAGTTACTCGGCCAGAGCGCCCTGGGCCAGGTAATCCTAACCCGAGGTCAGTGCCGTAGTGGTCCTGTACCCGCCGTCTTTGTCTCTCGAGCCGAAACGGCGTGTACGTAAAGCACCTTACGGGTTACGTCATTCTCGCACCCATACTCGGACCACTCGCAGTTTGCTGCTGACTCGGATCGATGGCTTGCTGCCTCGCGACAGCCTGCTGACGATCCAATGTCTCCATCTGCTGAAAACTCTGTTGCATGGGCTTCTGTGCCGCTTCAACCAAGTTCACATCCGCATTGAAGTTCGGCTCGCGCTCGCGTCCGTGCGGAAAACTGCTGATGCGCAAGCGATCACCATAAATACCCACGTCCTGCGCCTCATGCACGCTGCGATTCTCTTTGTACGCAAGCAGGCCTGCCGTCGCGATGTTCCTGCTCTGTTCTTCGCTGAATCCACCTCGCTCGTGCGCCGCTGCGAAAGCGCGGGCATGAACATCGCGTTCCTGGGGACTCAGACGTTCCAATGCCAGCGCACCCTGCCCCACCTGCGCCTGTTCGCCGTGCCCTGCATGATCATGTGGTGGTGCGCCGTACTGACCCGGCATGGCGGGCACGCCAGGACCATTGCGCAGATCATTGTGATCCGGACGATCCAGTTCCCGGCGCGGCAACGGCGGAGCCAACTGCAGCGTCGCCCCGTCGATATCGCCAGTCTGCGGAATGCCGTGATCGCGCTGGAAATTCAGCACCGCTGGCTGCATCGACAAACGATAGACGCCATCCTGCGCCACTGGTTGCCCATTGAGGCCGCGATAGTTTTCTTCAACCAGTACCCGCTGCAGATCGCGAAGACGGTCGCTGGATTCGCCCAACCTGACCACACCATCGTCGACAATTGGCAATGGCTGGATGCCCTGTATACGCCGGGTTTCGTCGATCGAAAGACGCCCGCCGGTGAGATCGGCAATGTAGTTTTCATATTGCTGGTAATAGCGGGTATCCATTTCGACATGAGCATGCTTCGCACCACTTCTGACATCGCTTTGGGTACCGAGCGCTTGCCCGTACTCGATGGTGTCGCCGACATTCACCCGAATGTCGCTCATGTGACGCACGCGGGCAATCACGTCGCCACCGTCTCGATCGTAGATGTCGACTAAACCCTCTGCGTCCCTGCGCGCACCAATGTAACCCGCGACCGGGGATGGCAAATCGACATCTCTAACACCAGGCCCGAAAGACGCTATTCGAGAATCCTCCAACATGAAATCTTTCTTGATCAACACCTGATCAGGCTTGAGACCATAGGTATTCCCACGGGTCTGAACTTCAATTTCCTGGATTTCTCCGCCTATCACAGCATGACGCCGCCCTTCTTCACCGCGGATGACAACGCCATCTACTATACGTGCTGAACCATTATCAGCCGGGTGATGGGTGACTAGACTTTCAAAATCAGTGACAGCACTATTTCTCGCAACATCCTTCTGAAGGATTCGGTAGCGGGGAAGCTCTTCAACTGCATCCTGCCCATGCACATCATTGATGCCCGTCATCTTTATAAATCTCCAAGCTGAATCAGCCTATCCAATGACTTTGTTATGAATCGACCTAAGAACACCAGCGACTAAGTACATCTGCTATAAATGGAAGGCTTGCTTTGATCAACAATAGTCAAAGTATGCGATCCGCTCAAAGCATAGATCGCACTGTTTTTTTCTGTAGACCCGTCGATATGCAGCAAGTAAGTGATTCTCCACGCTAAAGGAGAGCTTGATACC
>JAYUUH010000256.1:0-1542 GCA_043754745.1 Lysobacter sp. | reverse complement strand
TGGACATGGGTGTTTCTCCTGAGAAGGGTGGTCGGGGTGGTGGGTGGATATTAACCCGCGGTCGCCAACGCGCGCGCCGGTGCGGGTTCCTGCGAAAGGTATTGCCGGGCCAGACTGCGGGCGCGATGCAGGCGGGCTTTGGCGGCTTCCGGGTGCAGGTCGAGTCCGCTCGCGATTTCGGCGATGGATCGGCCTTCGAGGTCGCGCATCAGGATGATGTCGCGATAGTGCTGGGGCAGCACGGCGAGCGCATGGGCGACATCGCGGATCAGCCCCGTAGGCGCCGGGTAGTGCGGGCCGTCGAGTTCTTCGAGGTCGGATGGTTGCATCAACAGATGGCGCGTGGCGCGTTTCATCCGCGTGCATTCGCGCTTGACGATGCGGAACAGCCATGACGCGTAGGCGTCGAGTTCGCGCAAGCTCGAGAGTTTGCGCGACACCAGCAGCAGGCTTTCCTGCACGGCGTCTTCGACATCGTTGACCGCGCAGTGATATTCGGCGTAGCGACGCAGATCCTGGCGGGAACGTATCAGTACCCGTTCGAGCGCGGGGAGATCTCCCCGACGCGCGTCCATCAGCAAAGCCTGGAACATCGAATCCTGCACCGCACTCTCCTTGGTGATCGCAATCTACGCGGCATGGCGTCTGCGTTTGTGCACAAAGAGTTACAACGTGGGTGGATCGGTGCGTGGATTCGGATCGACGATGCCTGGGTTCAGGTCTGGTTTAGAAAAGAACGCCCCGTGTCCTGTGGCGCGCCGGGGCGGGTCGAGCTCGAGTGTGTCTGTCGCTGGCCGGAATGCCGGGGCGCGGCCGCTCAGCCGGCCGAACTGGTCTCGTCGCGCTTCTCGCGCGGCGGCATCGGGCCTTCGCCGTATTCCTGGAACCAGATGTTCTCGGCGATGTTGGTGGCGTGGTCGCCCACGCGCTCCAGATTCTTGGCCATGAACAGCAGATGGGTGCAGGGCGTGATCACCCGCGGATCTTCCATCATGTAGGTCAGCAGCTCGCGGAACAGACCGGTGTACTGGGTATCGATCTCGGCGTCGGCGGCGCGGACCTGCTGGGCGGCTTCGAGATCGCCGTCCCGATACGCTTTCAGGACCTTGCGGACCTGACCCACTACCAGACGGCCGAGGCTGCCCAGGCCGCGAGTGTGCGGCAACGGCGGCGACAGGTTCAGCGCCATCGACCGTTTGGCGATGTTGGAAGCGTAGTCGCCGATGCGTTCGATGTCCGACGCGATCCGCAGCGCCGCCAGGATCTCGCGCAGGTCGCGTGCGAGCGGGCCGCGCAACGCGAGCTTCATCGCATCGTGGCTGACCTGCAGTTCCAGCGCGTCGATCGCTTCGTCGTTGGCGACGATGCGCTCTGCGGCCTTGCCGTCGCGGCGGTCGATCACGTCCAGCGCGGCTTCCAGCTGCGCGGCCGCCATTTCGCCCATCCGCAGGATATCGTCAAGAGTCACGACGAAGAACGCCGGATCCTGCTGGACGATATCCTGCGGATGGGCGAAATGGCGGCCGCGCAGCTGGAAGCCGC
>JAYUUH010000255.1:0-4558 GCA_043754745.1 Lysobacter sp. | reverse complement strand
CGCCGCTGCCCGTGGCGTAGTTCGGCATCGAGGCCAGCGGCACGGGATTGCCCCACTGGTCCAGGGTCAATCCGGAAAGACGGCCCGGGTCGATGCCGCTGGTCGGCCACAGATGCAGGCCCCATTGGTCGTAGACGTTGTCGAAGCGCTTGTAGTGCACGCGCACGGTATCGATATCCGGCGCGCTGCCCAGCGGATTGCTGCGGTATACGGTGGTGTCGCCGGAGCGCAGCCAGAACTCGTTGCCGTCGGTGAATTTCATCACGCGGTCGACGCCGGGATCGCCGCCCTGGCCGGGCGGATGCACGATGAAGCCGAAGCCCGCGGCGGCGGGATTCGTGAACTGCGATGCGCGGATGTCGAAGTACGCGCCGTAGTCGTCGATGCCCGAACGCACCAGCGGCGACGGCCACGACACGCCCGGGTAATCGGCGATGTACTGGCCTGCGTCGTTCACCTGCCACAGGTGCAGGCCCCAGTCGCCGTAATCGCCGTTCGGCCGGTTGTAGTGGATGCGCACGTCGATCGGCGCGCCATCGCGCGGCGGCGCCGGCACCGGCGTCAGCACCGTGCTGGCGGCAGGCGTATCGCAGATGCCGGTGGTGGCGCCGCCAGCGTGCTTGCCGGCGAGGGCATCGAACGCGATCGGGGTATCCGCGGCGATCGACGCCTCGTCGTTGCGCAGCGGTAGATCGCAGGCCGCGAGCAGCAGCGTGAGCAGGAAAACGGAAACCGCCGACAGCATGCTGCCGTCGCGTCGAGAGAACATGCGCATCCTACGTCTCCAGATTAAGTCGCATCCATATCGCATCGGATCGAAATGGCGCCGTTTCGGATAACGTAGATGCTGCGATGCAACATCCGATCGCTGCGAAACACGGGGAAAAATCGCGATGCGCCCGACGCATCAAGACGATTTCCGATGCGTCGCACTCTGGGCGATACGGGTCCCGCGAACAAGACGGGAAGCGTTTTCTGAAAACGTATTCTCGCGATGGCGTGGTGCGGTTGGAGAGTGTCTGTCCGCATCGCGCGCCCCGGGCGCGGATGCCGGCGATGCGTGTGCGACGACGGGCTACAGCCCGAGGTAGCGGTAGCCGTTCCGCCAGAAGAAGCGTTCGCAATACGGCGCGTATTCGGCGCGATCGAAGATGTCGAGGAAGATATCGAGATACGCGTGGGTCTCGTCGATCATCGCCGGCATGTGCCAATCGGTCACGTAGGCGAGTTTGTCGAGCAGATCCCACGCGCCGGCGTTTTCCGCGCGGGCGCGCTGCAGGTTGCGTAGCAGGCGCTCGATGCCGCCGGGTTCCTGCAGGTCGGTCAGATGTCCGAATTCGCAGTAGACGTGCTCGTAGCGCGCGCATAGGCCCACGACAATCCGCGCATAGTTGTCGTTCGTCCATTCCGTATCGGTCCGTGCATCCCAGCCCGCGGATACCAGCGCGCGTTCTTTTCCATGCTGCGCGATGCGAACGGCTCGGTCGATGCCGCCGCCGCGTCTTCCGCATCCTCCATCCAGCCTTCGGCGGTATAGTCGATCCCGTCCAGTTCCTGGATGATCGCCATCAGTTCCGAATCGAGCATCCTTGCGATCGGCAGCGCATTCTCGGCGGACATGTCCGGTGCGCCGCTCATCGAACGCATCATCGACGGCGAGCGCGTCGCCAGCAGCAGTCCGTGTCGCGCGACTTCCCAGATTGCATCGAGATAAGCATCGCCGCCGCTCGCGCGCGCCATCGCGGCCGGCGCTGCGGACAGCGCGACCGGCGTTTCGTAGGCGCTGCCGGTCAGCGCGTTCAGGAGTTTCGCGACGCCCTTGGCCAAGCGGCTTTCGTCCTTGCCCATCGCGTCGGCGATGATGCTCGCGAGCGGAGATAGCGTGCCTTGAACAGGTGGACATGCTGATCGAGAATGCGGGTGGGCATGGGCATGGCGGAGTTCCCTTTCCTGCGATGGCTGACGCGGTGCCGCAGTAATCGATCAGATTGCTGCGACCGATCCGCGAGATGCACGGTCGCCATCGTGAGGTAACGGATATGTAAGCGGTTGATTCGTCGTTGGCCGATCCGGCCACGAGCCCGGTCTGTGCGGCAAAAGGCAGGTGAACCGGGGTTTCGACGCAAGGCTGGGCTACGATGGGACCAAACGCCCGCGCAAGGAGCTATGCCATGACCGAACCTACCAACGAGAGCGTCCGCGAAGACCGCGAACGGCAGACCCAGTTGCTGGCCGATCTGCGCGCCGCGGGCAGGACCACGGAGGCCGATCGGCTGTCGGTCAATTACCACGGCCTGCAGATGGCCGGCTTGGCCCAGGACGCCTACCGCGCCGCGGCCGGCGGCGTGGACCAGGCCGGGCAGCGTGTGGAGCCGCCGCCGGGCTGGACCCGCGCCAGCGAGCATCCCGAGCGCCTGCAGGCGCTGGCCCCGGGGTTGAGCCGCGAACAGATCAACGAGATGTTGCGCCCGGAAGGCTCCGGGTTCCGCGCCGAAATCTACCTGCCGGATCCGGCGATCCTCGGTCCCGACGCGCGGCCGGTGTTCGCGGTCAAGGGTTCCACCGGCCCGATCGTCGATCCGGCCGCGCCCGGTGGCCGACGCGAAAGCGGCGCCGAAGACTATCTGGCCAACAACATCCCGCAGGGCCTCGGCCAGCGCGCCGATTACTACGACCGCGCGATGGACGCGGCGCGTCTGCTGCAGAGCCAGCCGGGTCTGGACTTCGAGATCACCGGTCATTCGCTGGGCGGCGGCATCGCCTCGGCCGCGGGTGCGGTCACCGGCGTGCAGACCACCACCTTCAACGCCGCCGGTCTGCATCCCAACACCGCGACGCGGTACGTGCAGGAAAACGGCGGCGCCGTGCACGACCTTCGCGGCACGATCACCGCGTTCCAGGTCAACGGTGACGTGCTCACCGACAGCCAGACCGGCGCCCAGCGCATGAGCGAGGCCAGTCGCGAGCAGGGCGGCGCGCTCGCCAACAATATCGGTCAACTGCTGCAGACGCCGGGCATCCGCGACCGCGTGCAGGGACAGATCGACGGCATGCTGCCGGAGAATGCGCGCGGCCCGGCGATGGCGGCGATCGATCTGCTCGCCACGCAGCCCGGCGCGCAACTGCTGCGCGACGTGCCCACCGCCGCCGGCAACGTGCAGCCGTTGATGCCGGCGATGGCGCGCGAAGGCGATGGCCACGTGGCGCGCCCCAACCAGATGCCGGTCAGCGAACTCATGACTTACGCGGGGCCGCTGGTCGATGTATTGAACACCGCGGCGGTGGGCGGTCGCGTCGGACGTGCCGTGGGCGAGGGCGTGCAGGTGGCGGGCCAGGGCGTCGAACAGGCGCTGCGCTACGGCGGCACCGCGCTGGACTACACCGCACGCATCCAGGGCGAAACCGTCGCGACGATGAGCGGCGCGGTGGGCACGCTCGGCAGCACGACGGTGCGCGCTGGCGGCGCGGTCGTCGCAGAGGTCCGCACCCAGGCCGGCAATGTCGGCGCGGGCATCGACCTCGCCCAGGGCCACGTCCAGCAGACCGCGACGTCCTGGACCGCCAGCGCCATGCGATGGGCCGCGCGCGCGCTGCCCGAGGATGCAGAGCGCTGGGTCTGTCGACAGGCGCAGGGTGTGGAAGCCTACGGCCACACCGCATTGGAGCAGAACCGCGAGTCGGCCCGGCAGTCGGTGGATGCCGCACGTGCCGACGCCGGCCGGATCCGCGAAGGCGCCAACGGTGCCGCGGGGACGATCGATCAGGGCGCGGCGACCATCGCCGCGACCGCGCGCCAGACCGGTCAATCCGTCGGCGCGACCCTGCAGGACGGCGCGGACGTCGCCGGGCGCACGGTCCGCAGCGTCACCGATCAGGCGCCCGCTGCCGGTGCGGTGGTCGGGACGGGTGTCGGGCTGGTCGGCGGTCTCGCCATCACCTATGGCCCGCAGAATCCTTACGGCCTGTCGAATATCGGGCAGACCGTGACGTTCGGACAGAATGCGATGCCGTCGGGTCAGGAAGCGCTGCAGCGCCATCTGATGGAAACGGTGACGCCGAGCCTCGAAGCTGTCGTTCGTACACAGGAAACCCAGGCGCGTGACCTGTTGCAGGCCTCTCGCGTCCAGGACGGCGCGGCGCCGCCTTCGACGGATGCGCCCGCAAGGCCGTTGACGCCGCCCGCGGCATCGCCGCTGCTGGACGATGCCGCGCATCCGAGCAACGCGATGTATCGCGATGCGCAGCGCGGCGTGAACGCGCTAGGCGCACCGTTCGACACGATGCCGCAGACCGAACGCAACCAGTTGGCCGGCGCGCTGGTCGCCGATTCGATGGACGCCGGGTTGACTCGCATCGCGCGCGTCGACCCAAGCGCGGGCAATGGACGGATTTTCGCCTCCGATAATCAGGATCCTCTGGCCGCGCACAATCGGATCGCCGGCACCGATGTGGCGCAGGGTCAGGTCCAGCCGCTCGCAGCCAGCACCCAGCAGGTCGATCGCACCCACGAACGCACCGCCGAGCAGGTCGCGCAGCAGCCGCAGCAGCAAACGCAGAA
>JAYUUH010000254.1:0-4560 GCA_043754745.1 Lysobacter sp. | reverse complement strand
TGCGGACCGCATTGGCGGCGGTGCTCAGCGCTTCGGCTTCACCGCAGGTTCCGGAGCCGCCTGCTCCGGCAACGGCACATTGCACAGGTCGATATGTCCGGCGGGACGCTTGTAGAAATCGTCGCGGCGGTTGCGGCGGGCTTCCACAAGTGCGGTGAACAGCGCGGTGTCGGTGCGCAGCACCTGCAGTTTCAGGCGCTCGGCGGGCTTGAGGTCGGCGGCGAGGCGGATCGACTGGATCGCGACCCGCTGCTCGGGCTTCTCGTAGAAACCCAGCGGGCCGGTGCCGCGCGGCATTACGCTGATCAGTTCCATGCCCTGCACGACGCGGCCGACGGTCGTGATGTTGCGGTCGAGCTGGCGCGGCGACTGGCCGGTGACGACATAGAGTTCCGCGCCGGTGCTGGAATCGGCGGCGACGTCGCGGCCGGCGCCGACCATGCCGTAGCAGTGCGCCAGCCACGCGGTGCTGTCGGTGGTGTCCAGGCCGATCGGGAAGCCGCTGCTGAAACCGACCTGCCGCGCCCAGCCGTCGGCGTCCGGCAGCGCCGTGAACGGAATGTTCTTGCTGCTGCGGGTGAATTCGGCCGGCAGCTTCGCTTTCGCAGTTTTCGGCAGCGGCTTGCGGGCGCTCTCCTCTTCAACGGGGTCGCCCCATTGCACGACGAAATTGTCCTGCGAGCGGTTGATGCTCAGCCCGTTCCAGTAGCCGGCTTTGGCCAGCGCGCGGATATTGGCGACGTGCGCCGGGGCGAAGTCGGGCGCCAGTTCGATCACCACGCGGCCGCTGGCGAGATCCATGTACAGCGTCCGCGCGGGATCGAGGTTGCGCCAGTCGCTGGATTTCGACGCGTCGAGCAGTTCTTGCATCGATTTCGGCTTGTCGCTGCTGGCATCGGCCTGGGATGGGGTCTGCGCCGAAGCAGTGAGGGTCGCGGCGGTCAGCAGCGCTGCGGCCAGTGGGGTGCGGAACAGATTCACGGTGACGATTCTCCTTTCGTTATGACCCCAGATTCTGGCCGAGAAGCCGGCCTGGAACCACCCGTCGTTGGGGTTGCGGCGCAACCGCTCCGCCGTGACCTCTGGCACGTCTACTAGTCTGAAGTTATGGATAGAGTGATCTCCACGATATCCAGCAGATCGCCGCAGAGACCTTGTGAGGCACGCCAGATGAACCAGCCACCGATCAGCGATGAAGCCACCGAGGCGCTGCTGCGCAAGTTCCAGAAGGAACTGTCGGCCGGCACCGTATCCCTGGCGCTGCTGGCGGTACTGGGCGCCGCGGCCGACCCGATGTACGGCTACCAGATCGCCAAGACCCTCGAACGCCAGGGCGACGGCGTGCTTAGCGGTAAACAGAGCGCGCTGTATCCGGTGTTGCGCAATCTCGAAGGCGCGGGGCTGCTGGAAAGCCTGGTGGAACCGTCCATCAGCGGCCCGCCGCGCCGCTACTACAACATCACCCCGCATGGCCGCACGGTGCTGGAGGCATGGACCTCCGCCTGGGGCGCCACCCGGGATTCCGTCGATTCCGTTTTGAAGGGGAGCCAGCCATGAACATCACCGCGCAGCCGTCGCTGCCGACCAATATTCCCGATTACCTCGAACACCTGCGGCGTTCGCTGGCCGGCGCCGACCCGGCGCTGATCCAGGATGCGCTCTACGACGCCGAGGAATACCTGCGCTCGGAAATGGCCGAGAACCCGAGCATGAGCGAAGCGGCGGTGATCGCGCAGGTGGCGTCCAGTTATGGCGCGCCCGACGAGGTCGCCGATATCTACCGCGACACCGAAGTGAAAGTGCAGGCCGCGCTGCGCACGCCGCCGATGCGTCCGCACCGCTCGTTGTTCGGGCGTTTCTTCGGCGTGATCGCGGAACCGCGCACCTATGCCGCGCTGTTCTACATGCTGTTGTCGCTGGCCACCGGCATCTTCTATTTCACCTGGGTGGTGACCGGTCTTTCGCTGTCGGTGGGTCTGGCGATCCTGATCATCGGCATCCCCTTCGCGATCCTGTTCCTCGGGTCGGTACGGATGTTCTCGCTGCTGGAGGGTCGCATCGTCGAGGTGATGCTCGGCGAACGCATGCCGCGCCGACCGCTGTACACCAGCCGCGGCAAACCGTGGATGGCGCGCATCGGCGAAATGTTCGCGGACCCGCGCACCTGGACGACGCTGCTCTACATGCTGCTGATGCTGCCGCTGGGCATCATCTACTTCACGCTCACCATCACCCTGCTGAGCACGTCCCTGGGCCTGATCGCGGCACCGTTCATGGTCCTGACCGGGTATGCCGTGGTGAACCAGAATTACGACGGCTGGCTGCTGCTCGGTATGGAGAACGGCGTTTTCGGCAGTTCGCTGGGCTATCTGGGGCTGCCGCTGGCGTTGGTGTTCGGGGTGCTGCTGCTGTTCGCGACCCTGCATCTGGCGCGCGGCATCGGTCATCTGCACGGCCAGTTCGCCAAGCATCTGCTGGTGAAGACCTCGCAGTACGCTTGATATCCGGATCCCGTCCGATTCGGGGACGCTGCAGGCCGGGGAAGTACGCAGAAATAAATGCCAGTCAGCTTGACTGACTGGCATCAGGGCGCTGACCGGATCTTTCGGACCCGGTCGCGATCACGCCATCATCGGGCCCTTGCGCTGGAGCTGTTCGACCTCCTGATTGGCGGGCGCGTTCGGGGCCTGCGCCAGCCGTTGCAGCCCGGTGTCGAGCGGTTGTTCCTGCGCCGCGCGCACGTTGACGTTGACCATTTTCGCGGAAGGGTCGTCCGGACTGCGGCCTTGGATGCCGAATGCCGTATCGCCGTTCTGGGACAGCGCGGCGTAATTGATGTTCAGACCCTTCTCACTGGCGGCGCCGGCCAATGCAACCACGACCTTGGGGTCGACCTTGTCGCTATCCACGCCGCTGCGGTTGAACGCCTGCAGCGTCTGTTGAACGGCGGGATTGGACGCGTACTGCTGCATGTCCGAACCGGTGTCGACGCTGCTGCGACGGAAGGGATTCATGTCGTTGAGGCGGTCGCGCACATCGCGCACGCCATCCATGAAGGAATCCTTCATTTTGTCGTACGTTTCGCCGACCGAGTTCAACCCGCGTCCGATGGAATTCTTGAATTCGTTCGCGAACTCCTTCGAGGTGTGGTACGCATCCGCCAGGCCTTTACCCACCACGCCCAGCGTTTCGCGAACGAAACGTACATCGTCGCGATATTTGTCGGCCATCGGGTCGTACTGCTGCGCCAGCTGGCGTCCTTCCTGCGTCAACGTCGGCGGATTGCCGCCTTCGGTGCGGATGAAGGCGCCCATGCTGTGCGCCGATAGCGCGAAACTGGCGGCGACGCTGAAGGGCTCGCGTACGTCGATGCCGCCGCGGTTGTTGTTGTAGCCGCCGTATTGCGACAGCACCTCGATATCCTTGGGCGTCGCCAGCGGTATCGACTCGCCATAGTGCCGGCCGCCGGTGCCGACCGGATCGGTGATGCGATAGTACGCCTTGAAATCGCCAGCATCCTGGCCTTCGCGCATCCCGGGCGTGATCTCGACCGCGCCGTATCCGTTGAATGAACGACCGCCGATGTCCTTATGGAAGGCGGTGTATTCGGCCAACGAGCCACCCAGCGAGTGGCCGGTCGTGGTCACTTCAGGGCGATTGCCGGTTTGCTGGCGGTCGCGCTCCGCGAACTGGTTTGCCGCGTCGACCAGACGCAGCGCATCCGGCCCCTGGTTGTTAACGCGGTGGGTCACCATCTGTACGTCCGTAAACGCATCCTTCGCGTCGTTCGTACCACGGTGGGCCACGATGATCTGACGGCTGCTGACATCCTGATAGATCGTGCCGGCGTAGCCGTTCTGGTCGTTGCTGACGTGTTTGAGGATCTTGTACTGGTTGTCGCCCAGGGTCAGCGTCGCGCCTTCGCGGCGATTCTGGTAGGCATCTTCGGCCAGCTCGGCGTAATTCTTTTCGGTCAATCTGGTCATCGGGATGCCTCGCTGGGGGTCAGGGTGACGGTGAATCGCGGGCCGGCTTCGGCCGTGAACAGATCGGTTTCTTCACCGAAAACGATGCTCGCCGGCTCGGGTGCCCGTTCATAGTCGCTGACCAGGTAGTGCAGCACGACAGGTGTGCCGGATTCGATCCGGTCGATCGCGATGGCGCCGACGAATTCGGTCGTCGCGGAGCGGAAACGCACCGTTGCCCACTGCATCGACCAATGACATACGCCCATGCCGAAATAATCCTCATCGCGCAATGCGTCCGCATGGACGGTCAAGCCATAGCGGTTGGTATCGATGGACTGCAGAGGCAGGTCCAGACTGTGTTCTGGGCGAAGGCGCGCACCGGACAACAACAACGGCGGTACGCATTCCACATTGTCGACGGCGTAGTCGGCGACGGCCTGTACATCCGTGATCGGGCCGGGAAGACCGCCGAACGCGATCACGATCGCGTACTGGCTGCGGGGGGAGGCGTTGGCGCGGACTTCGAATTCCGGCATGGCAGCCACGGAGATGGCCGCCAAGGGATCAGGCGTCGGCCCGGTCTGTGGGGTTT
>JAYUUH010000253.1:0-13922 GCA_043754745.1 Lysobacter sp. | reverse complement strand
TGGTCGCGGTCCATCGTTTTGCCGACGCCGGCCAGCACCGCGCGCAGGTTTTCGAGCGTCGCCAGCGGACGCGGCGTGCGGATCAGGCTGTCGCTGTGATTGATCAGCGTCAGCACCCGGCCGCGCGCGCCGAACCGCTGCGACATCAGCGTGTCGAGGTAGACGGTTTCGTTGCGGAACACGTCCTCGGTGCTGTCGCCGCCGAAGCCGACGACGTAGAGATCCGGCTGGCCGGGACGCTGCGGCGCGAGCCCGGCGACCCCGGCATCGATCAAGGCGCGCTGACGTTCGCGTAGCGCGGGGTCGGTCAGACCTCGTGCCGCGACCGATCCCGTGGCGCCAATCAGCGCCACCAGGCACCACAGCAACTGCGGCAGACGGTTCATGGCGGGGAGGAAGACTCCGCGTGATCGAGTTGGTCGGAAGCAATCTGGTCGAAACGCTCGACGCGGCGATGACCGTTCGCTGCGTCGCCGAGGCGCGGCTGCGGATAATCTTCGAGCCGGTCGATCAGCACGGTGCGCATGCCGGCATCGCGCGCGGCGTCGAGTTCTTCCACGATGTCCGACAGGAACACGATGTCGCCTGCGTCGCGGTCGAGCCGGCGCGCGATGGTGCGGTAGCTGTCGGCGTCGCGCTTGTGGCCGACTTCGGTGTCGAACCAGCCGCCGAACAGTGCGGTGAGGTCGCCGGCATCGGTGTGGCCGAAAAACAGTTTCTGCGCCGGCACCGAGCCCGACGAATACACCGCCAGCAGATACCCGGCGGCGTGCCAGTCGCGCAGTTTCTCGGCGGCGTCGGGATAGATGTGCGCGGTGAAATCGGCGCTGCTGTAGCCCTCGCCCCAGATCATGCCCTGCAGCGCCTTGAGCGCGGTGTGCTTGCGGTCCTCGTCGATCATGCCCTGCAGGATCTCGACGATGGTGTCGTCGCTGCATACAGCGCCATGTTCAATCGCGACCGCATCCAGCCACTGGCGCACATCCGCGCGCGCGCCGTGCTCGCGCACGAACGCCGGTAGCGCATTGCGTGCGTACGGGAACAGCACGTCCTTCACGAACGAGATGCTGCTGGTGGTGCCTTCGATGTCGGTGAGTATGAGATTCATGTCAGCTGAATTTGTTTCTTGAATAGTCGGCGTAGCTTTTTTGGTTCTGTAGCTGTGTCAGTAAGCATTGCACAGCCTGATTCAATCAAGTCAATAAATTCGCTTGCGTCAGTAAAATAATTTCTGAACGCTGATCGAACCTCCGTCGCATTTTTTGCCCTTACAAGAACGATGTCGTTTTCCGGATGCTTTTTCTCTAGGTCAAACAGTGCTCGGATAGCTGCGATATCATTTTTGAATTCGATTATATTAAGCCCGCTAGACGGGAAGAAATTTAAGATAAATATTTCTTTTTCTGTATCTTTTATGTTTGCGTTGCTGTGGTTAAGATTCCTGAGTGTTTTTAGAAGTTCTGTCTTGTTGTCCAAGTCTAAAAAATTCCTGACAAGCTCACGATTGTCATCTATTTCAGGAATGGGGCCAAGTTGATTCTCGTGCGCTCTAGCAAGGATTTCGCTTGCGAGCGCCATGGTTCTGATTACATCTTGATTGCCGCGTTGAAATTTAGGTTCATTTGCAGTTGTCAGGCCAATAACTTCGTTTGCAGTCGCCCAAGCGTGCTGCACTCGCGTCCTGTACTGAATTTCTATGAATAAGCCCGTGAGATGTCTATTTTTATATGAATTTACGTTGTATTTGTATACGTCGTGTATTCCTCTATATCCACTGGATTTTGGTTTTGAAATATAGTTATATCTATCGGATTCATTTTTTCTTATGTGGTTGAATCTTGATTTATGAAAAGACAGCCTGAACTCGTTGAGTTGATCAATCGTTTCAAATATTAGCCTGCATCCAGCCACGTCATCCATTGTGACGAGTGCCATGTTCTTTTCTCGGCGGAGCTTGTCTAGGATTGTGTTGAGTCTTTTGTGTCTTTGCGCCACATGAATGCTTGTCCCCCTTGTTTTTGCGCGCAGTAAAGACTGGAATGTATTTAGAACTGCGCCATGCGCTGCTCTCCATGTATCGATGACATTTAAGTCTTCTTCGGTATGCTCGTTGCTGCGGAAGCGATCACCCGCCTTGGTTATTCGACTTCGTGAGCCGCCGGGGAAGGTTGGTGGCTCAGGTTTTTTGGCGGTCATATTGTTTGATCCGCCTCATACCGCGGAAACCGCTGCGCGATATCCGTCCCGGTGAAATGACCGACCCAGCCGTCGGGCTGCTGGAAGAAGCGGATGGCGACGAAGCTCGGTTCCGGGCCCATATCGAACCAGTGGGTGGTGGAATCGGGCACCGAGATCAGGTCGCCGGCTTCGCACAGCACTTCGTAGACCTTGCCGTCGACGTGCAGGCTGAACAGCCCGGAGCCGGCGACGAAGAAGCGCACTTCGTCTTCCTTGTGCAGGTGCTCGTCGAGGAACTTGGCGCGCATCGCCTCACGGTTCGGGTTGTCCGGCGCGACGCTGACGACGTCGATCGTGGTGAAGCCGCGCTCGGCGCTGATCCGGTCGATATCGACCTTGTAAGCGGCGATGATCGCCTCGGACGGATCGCCGGGCTGGATCGCCTGGGTCGAACGCCACTGTTCGAAGTCGACGCGGATCGTCGACAGTGCTTCGGCGATGGCCGCGTGGTCGTGGGCGACGGACAGCGGAACGTCGGGGCGATCGTCGGCGAAGATGCGCAAGCGGCTCATGGGGGCGATCCTGGGCGGTGACGTGGGGTCGAGTGAATAGTGGGGCTGGGCGGTACGCGGATCAACGTCATGATGCTTTCGTAGGAGGGGCTTCAGCCCCGAGCTTTTCGTTCCGCAGAGCTCGGGGCTGAAGCCCCTCCTACAGGGTCCTGCGTGGTCCTGTGGATCAATTGCGCAGGCGGCGCAGGTCCAGTTCGCAGCCCAGCAGGAACTCGAACGCATCCAGATGCCGCCGCGCCTCGCCCATCGTGCGGCCCCAGGCGTACAAGCCGTGGCCGTCGATCAGATAGCCCCACATCGGGCCGGCATCGAGCAGGGTTTGGACCTGCGCCGCCAGCGCCGGCATGTCCTGGGTATTGGGCAGCACCGGCAGATCCAGTTCGGTTTCGTGGGTCGGGGTGCCGTCGAAGGCCTTCAGCAGTTCGTAACCGGCGAGGTGCACCTTGCCGGCGCTGCCGTAAAGCCGCGAGGCGACGGTCTGGTTGTGCGAATGGGTATGCAGCACGCAGCCGATCTCCGGAAACCGCCGGTAGAGCTGGGTGTGCAGCAGGGTTTCGGCGGACGGCCGGTGGTCGCTGCCGACGGCCTTGCCGTCGAAGTCGACCACCATGATGTCGTCGCGGTTCAACCGGCCCTTGTCGCGGCCGGAGACGGTGATCGCGGCGTGGCGCACGTCCAGGCGCTGGGAGAAATTGCTGCTGGTGGCCGGCGTCCACCCGGCGACGGCCAGTTCGCGGATGTTGGCGATGAGTTCGTCGGCCAGCGCCTGCAGGCGGGCGGTGTCGTAGAGGGGCGCGTTCATGGCCGTCAGTTTAGCGGAAGCCTGTGCATTTCCCGGGTCCGCGATGGCATGGATCGTCGCGGATTTGACCCGGGTCGATGCGATTGCGGGGCTGCGCGCAGGCTCCGGGCATTCCTCCTGGGACAAATACCCAGCCAGATTGGCCACGACACGTCCAGCCGCCGTTTCCTGCGCCGAGGACGCCACCAGAGTGAAGCACGCCGCTTCAAGGCCGGTAGCAATGGCGCCAACTGCAATCTCTGCAAGGGCGCCAAGGGCGCTGCGACTGGCCCGTGCACGTCGTTCCCGAAAAACGGCGTGGTCGCCAGCGGCTGGTGCGGCGCCTGGGCGAAGAAGATCTGATTGATCGAGCTTCGCCCACAAAAAAACGGCGCGGAATTCCGCGCCGTTTTCGCTGGGTACCGGAAGCGCGTCAGTCGTGCTGCGCTTCGCCTTTCTGCAGCTGCGAATTGCGCAGGCCGTAGACGAAATACAGGATGACTGCAGCCAGCACGTACCAGCCGAAGAAGATCAAAACCCGGCTTTCCACGGTGAAGATCAGCGCGAAGCAGGAGACGATGCCCAGCGCCGGTAGCACCGGATACAGCGGTACGCGGAAGCCGCGCGGGATTTCCGGATGCGTCCTGCGCAGCCAGATGACTGACAGGCAGACGATGCCGAACGCCGCGAGCGTACCGACCGATGTCATGTCGCCGAGCGTGTTGATGTCGAAGAACGCAGCGGCGGTGGCGGTCAGCAGGCCGACCAGGATCGTATTGACCCACGGCGTCTGGAACTTCGGATGCACCTTCGCGAACACGCGCGGCAGCAGGCCGTCGCGCGCCATCGTGTAGAAGATGCGGGTCTGGCCGTACATCAGCACCAGAATCACCGAGGTCAGGCCGATAATTGCGCCCACCTTGATGGTCTTGGCGAACCAGGCCCACTGCGGGCCGAGCGCGTCCACCGCGACCGCGACCGGGTCGGGCACGTTCAGCAGCTTGTAGTTGACCATCAGGGTCATCACGATGGAGACGAGGATGTACAGCACGGTGCAGACCATCAGCGAACCGATGATGCCTATCGGCATGTCGCGCTTCGGATTCTTCGCTTCCTGCCCGGCGGTCGAAACGGCTTCGAAGCCGATATAGGCGAAGAACACGATCGATGCGGCGCGGAACACGCCGCCCCAGCCGTACTCGCCCTTCTCGCCCGTGGGTTCCGGAATGAAGGGGTCCCAGTTCGCCTTGAGGGTGTCGAAATGCTGGATCACGTACCAGCCGACGATGATGATGAAGGCTATGATCACCGTCATCTTGATCGCGACGATGACGTTGTTGACCTTGGCGCTTTCGGAAACGCCCACGATCAGAAGGCCGGCCAGCGCAATGCAGATCAGGAATGCGGGCAGGTTGAACAACGTGGTCATCGGGCTGCCGTCGGCGGCCAGCACCGCGGCCCCGTCGCGCATCAGCGCATGGCCGTAAGGCCCAGTGAGTTCGGGGGGTATGACGATTCCATAATCGCCGAGCAGGCTGACCACGTATCCGGACCATCCGACCGCCACCACAGAGGCGGCCAGGCCGTATTCCAGCAGAAGCAGCCCGCCCATGATCCACGCGGCGAACTCGCCGATGGTGGTGTAGCTGTAGGTGTAGGCGGAACCGGAAACCGGCAGCGTGGACGAAAGCTCCGCGTAGCACAGGCCGGCGAGGGCGCAGACGATGCCCGCCACCAGGAAGGACAGCAGCACCGCGGGACCCGCGTGCAGCGCCGCCGCGTTGCCCGTACGCACGAAGATGCCGGCGCCGATGATGCAACCGATGCCGAGGAATACGAGATTCCAATGGCCGAGCGTGCGTTTGAGCTTGCTGGTTTCAGTTTCCCGCTGTACCTGCTCGACGCTCTTCCGAATGAGCATGCGTGCAAGTAAGCCTTTGTTGGGAGCGCTCGCCATCAATCTATCCCCTTGGTTGTATGCGCCAGAATCATGTGTGTTTTGTGCCGGCAGGCATGCGTGGAGCCGGTCCGCGCGGCTGGCCCGGCACCTTACCCTGCGGCGGCGATAGGGCGCAAGTCACGTTTCCGGGCGATAATCCGCGCCCATCGCTGGCCTGGCCCGTTCATGTTGAAGCCTCATTCCGCCGCGGACATCGGCCTCGAATCGAGCCTGAGCGCTTACGCCCGCACATGGCCCGACGAGCGCGAGCTGACGGCGGTCTTCCGCGCCTTGCTCGACGACGCCCACGACCCCTTCGTGCGCGACCGCGTCGCCGGGCACTACACGGCATCGGCCTGGCTAGTCGATGCGGCCGGCGAACGTCTGCTGATGACCCATCACCGCAAGCTTGATCGCTGGCTGCAGCTCGGCGGGCATGCCGACGGCGACCGCGATCTGGCCGCGGTCGCGCTGCGCGAAGCGGAGGAGGAATCCGGGCTGATCGATCTGGTGGTGTTGCCGGAGATTTTCGACCTCGACCGGCACTGGATTCCCGAACGCGGTGACGTGCCTGGGCATTGGCACTACGACGTGCGCTACGTCGTGCGTGCGACCGGTAGTGAGGTCTTCACGATCAGCGACGAGTCGCATGCGCTGGCGTGGCGCGACATCGCGGGTCTGCTCGAGGATCCGTCGATCGATCCATCGATCGCGCGGATGGCACGAAAATGGATGGCGCGCGCCTGAGCGTCGCGCTCAGGGCTCGATGTCGTCTTCGAATGCCATGAGCGCCGCGGCGACGTCGGCATCGTCGCGATACTTCCCGCGCAGCCGCGCCAGTTCGACGTCGGTGCCGGAGCATGCGGCTTTCATCGCCGCCTTCAGTTCCTGTCGACGTTCGCGCTCCGCAGGCGAATCGCCTTCCGGCCAAGGCTCGCCGCGGAAATGATCGCAGCCGTCGCGCCGGTCGATGAATGCCCTTATTTCGTGCGGATAATCGCACCAGTTCGCCCGATCACCGGGCGCGTCCGGTACTTCGCATTGCGAACGTTCGCGCAGGCTGAGACGTCCCTCGGGACGCGGATCCTCGAACGCGGAGAACGGCCGGGCAGCGCAGCCGCCCAGCGCGCACGCGATCAGCAGTGCGATGGCCGCGATCTTCAACCGCGTCAGTCCGCACGTCCGCCGAATTCGCCGGTGGTGGTGTTCACCCAGACTTTTTCGCCGTTGGTGATGTATTCCGGCACCTGGATCTCGATGCCGGTGTTGAGTTTGGCCGGCTTCGGACGCTTGGTCGCGGTGCCGCCCTTGAGTTCCGGCGGCGTTTCGACGACTTCCAGCACCACGCTTTGCGGCAACTGCAGCGCCACGGGCGCGTCGTCGATGATCTGCACGAAACAGCCGGTGAGACCGTCGGTGATGTAACCGGCGGCATCGCCGACGACATCGGCATCGAGCGTGTACGGCGTGTAGTCCTCGTCGTCGAGGAACACGAACGCATCGCCGTCCTTGTAGGAATACGTGGCCTGGCGCCGCGCCAGTTCCACTTCGTTGAGATCGTCGTCGCCGCCGACGCTGAGGTCGTACTTGTTGCCGCCGGGTACGCTGTACATCGTGAAGCGGAACTTGACGTTGCCGCCGCGGCCCTGCGGCGAGCTGCGCTCGATGTCGCGCACCTGGTAGACGATGCCGTTGTGTTCGACCACATTGCCTTTCTTGATGTCGTAAGCCTTCATGTCTTCAATCCGAAGTGGTGTGTCTATCGTGGTTCGTAGGGTGGGCCTTGGCCCACCACTGCGACCGTTCCGTTCAAGGTCGCAATGATCGACATGGTTTCGATCATTACCCTGTGTGATCGGAGACATCGTAATGGCGGGCCTGGGCCCGCCCTACTAGGGTTTATTTCGGTGCGAGACGCGTCGCGCCATCAAGGCGGATGGTTTCGCCATTGAGATAGCTGTTGCCAAGGATATAGGCGACCAGATCCGCGTATTCCTCCGGCTTGCCGAGCCGCGACGGGAACGGGATCGACGCCGACAGCGACTGCTGCACCGATTCGGACATGCCATCGACCATCGGCGTCCAGAAGATGCCCGGGGCGATGGTCATCACCCGGATGCCGAAGCGGGCGAGTTCGCGCGCCATCGGCAAGGTCATGCCGACCACGCCGCCCTTGCTGGCCGAATACGCGGCCTGGCCGATCTGGCCTTCGTAGGCTGCGACCGAAGCGGTGTTGACGATCACGCCGCGTTCGCCGTCGGTGCCGGCTTCGTTGTGCTGCATCGCGGCCGCGGCGGCCTTGGCGACGTTGAAGCTGCCGACCAGATTCACCATCACCGTGGTCTGGAACTGCGAGAGCGGCATCGCGCCGTCCTTGCCCAGCACGCGTCCCGCGCCGAGGATGCCGGCGCAGTTGATCGCGACGTTGAGGCCGCCGAGGAAATCTTTCGCGGCATCGACGTTCGCAGCGACCGTGGCCTCGTCGCTGACGTCGGTGCGGAAATAACGGGCGTTGCTGTCCCCCAGCTCGGCGACGGCGCTGGCGCCCTTGTCGTCGTTGAGGTCGAACAGCGCGACTTTGCCGCCGTGGGCGACGAGGTGTCGGGCGACGGCGAAGCCGAGGCCGGACACGCCGCCGGTCACGATGGCGCGGGCATTGGAGAGTTGCATGCGGGACGGTCCATGAGCGCGGAAACCGCGATTTTAGCGCAGAGTGCCCGGCCGACCGCCCCTTGGCGGAGGCCTTGCGAATCAATGGCCTGCCCGCGGTTCCTCGCGAAGACCCGCCGGTCCGGGCCGTCGGCGCCTGTGATCGGGCGCGGTCATGGCCCAAGACATTGCCACAAAACCCGTGTTATACAGTGGGCCATAAAGTTGGGTCATCAATCCGATGGCACCGGCACCAATCGCGTTACCGTTGTACCCACAACCCAATTCACCCCCAGTCGTATCCAACGAGGAAGCTGTCATGGCTGATACGAGACTGCAGGCAGTGGCCACTGCCGATGATCGCCAACGGCGTGCGTCCGTCGGCATCCGGGAATCCGTCGCGGCGTTCGCCGTTGCCGGCCCCACAGGCCATTCCGGTTCCGGCGTTCCCGCCGTGGCTGCGCCGTCCGAGCCCTTTGCGGAAGGCCAATCGACGGACCGATCCGCTTTCGCCCACACCTTCCAGTCCCTGCGCCCGACATTCGTCCGGGCCGGTGCCGCTGCGCGTTCCGGCCACCCCCATGGCCGGTCGTCGTGGACCGGGCTCCCCTGCGGTCGCCGTGCCCATGTGCTTGGGGCGCTGGGGCAGAGCGTCCTGCAGGAAGGAGTTACGCATTCCCTGTGGAAGGTGGCCGTGGGCCCGGACCACGATCTCACCATCGCCGCAGCGTCCTGAGGCGTGTCCGTCGCGTGTCCGGCTGCGCGGGCTTCCTCCGGGAGCGTCGCGATCCAGCCGAACCCCGCGATCCCCTTCGATGCTTCGACGGTGCGGGCAATCGAACGCCGCGAATCGCCGCCAGGCCTTCCACCGTTCGCCCTCCCGCATGATCGCGCGTCCGTATTTTCCACGCTTGTATTGCGACCCATGGAGCTCTTGATCCGATGATCCTCCGCATCGCGCGTTTCATGTCTCCTGCCGTGTTCGTGTTGTCGGTCGCCGCCTGTAAGCCGGCCGTGCAATCCGCGACCGATGCCCCGGTCGCGGAAGCCGCTGCCGTGCCGGCGCAGCCGGCCGATGCCGGGGAACCGATCGCAGGGCTGAGGGCCTTGGCCGCGATCGGCGTCTCCGTCGACGCATCGCGGGTAGACGCATATCTCGACCGTCATTTCCAAGGGCAATGCGCCGATGCCGACCCGCGGCTGTCCTTCGACCGTATTTGCCAGCATTACCCGGCGCAGGCCGCGAAGGACGATCCTTCTCCTTGGCCGGATGTGGTGCTCGGCATTAAGGACGGTCGTATCGTCAGTGCGGTACTCACGGGCGCTGCAGAGGCGCCCGGCGCAGGCTGGCGATGCGCCGCTGCGGTGGGTTTCGAGGGCATGCGCCTCTGCCATGTCGAAACCGTGCCGGAGGCCGACCGCGCTCGCTGGTCGGCCGAGTGGATCGATTATTTCGCTTCGGGGGACTGATCGATGCGCGCACGCTTCCAGGGAAATCTAAGTCTTTCGACAACGCTTCGCTTGTTCGCGGCGATCGCGATGTCGGGTCTCGTGGGCTGTCAGCCCCAGGCGCCTGCGACGGCGCCCGCCGCACCTGCAGAACAAGAGGCGACCGCTCAACCTGTCGCCGCGAAGAATCCAGATGAAGGGAAAGCCGGTATGACAGCGATGAATGGTGTACTGCTCGTTTTCGCGGGCGAGACGGGGGCCGATTGGCAGGCTTACGACGGCGTCGCTGGCGTGCAGTGGCGGGATGCGCAGGCGAGCGAGGTGCCTGAAGTTTCCGATCCCGACATCCGTTTCACGCGTTCCGGCCGGCTGACGCTCGCGGGATTCGGCGAAACCGATCTGCCCGACGGCGAGGCCGGGGCGAATGCGGGCCTGCGCCGCGGCAACGAGGGCGAATCGGGATTGACGCTCAACGGCAACGCCCAACGGGTGAACGAAGTCGTGATCGTCAAGTTCTATCCCAGCGAAGATTACGAAGCCATTCTCCGCAACCAACTGCCGGCCGCCGCGAAGATCGTGCCCGAGGCCGATTGCCCGGATGAAGACGAAGACAGCCAGAAGAACCGTTTCTATCGCATCGACCTCGACGGCGACACGTTCGCGCACGTCGAGGCCTATGTCGACGAGGAGTCCGGCCCCGGATCGACGACGTTCGTGTTCACCCGCAGCAAGCCGGAGCGAAGAATCGCCGAACTGTCGTGCCGCAAGGCGTCGCAACGGTAAACCGCAATCCGGCACGGCGGCTCCATCGCAGATCGCACGCATGCCGGATATTCCCATCCATCGAAGTCGACTTCCACTAAGAGACAATCACCATGACCACGGCTGATGATCGACGCAAGGCAGCGGCCACTGCCAGTACGTATGACCAGGGCAACATCAAGGGCCTAGACGATGCCATGACCCGCCGGCTCGTCGCATCGACGGTATTGACCGAAAGCAACGGTGGCGATCTCGCCATCACCAACAAACAGGGCTATGTCGGCCGGTACCAGGGTGGCGCGTCCTGGCTGGTCGAGGCGGGTTACGTCAATCGCGATAAATTCGACGCAGCATTCAAGGAGTCGGGCCACAGGTCCGAATGGGCCTGGGCCGTTTCCGGGGGCATGACGAAATTCCTCGAGCGCGATTCCAACTGGAACAACGGACTTGACCTCGACAAATACAAGGCTTCCGGGGACCTGCAGGACAAGGCGTTCAAGACCAACTCTGACAAGCTTTACGATCGTGCGGTCAGGAACGGCCTGTTGGATGCGGACGATTCGCCGGAGAAGGTGGCGGGCTATCTGAAGGCATCGCATCTGGGCGGCTATGGCGCCGGGCGCGACGTCCTGCAGGGCAAGTCCGTGCGTTTCGACGCCAACGGCACGTCCCCGTACGACTACTACAACGACATCGCCAAGAACCGGGACGGCTTGAATCAGCTCATGGGCCGGAGCGCTCCGAATCAGCCCCGGGACACGTCCGTGCCGGCGCAGGCCGCAGGTGCGGACGGTCAGCTGAAGCGTGGCGAGGAGGGTCCCGAGGTCGTCGCCCTCCAGAAGCGCCTCAACAAGTTGGATTATGGTCGCCCGAACGGCGAGTCTCTGGTCGAGAACGGCAAGTTCGGCCCGAACACCGAAGCGGCCGTGGTCAAGTTCCAGAAAGAGCACGGCCTGGACGGCCTCGGCGTTGTCGGGCCGAAGACGATGGCGGCGCTGGATGCAGCGGAAAAAATCCGCACCCAGCCGCAGCAGCCGCAACCGCAACAGCCGTCCGATGCCAGGCCGACTCCGTCCAGGACCGCGCCGGCCAGCCACGCGATCTACAGCGAGGCGTACCAGCACTTCCTCGCCAACGGCAACAGGTACGAGTACGGCCGCGGCGACATGAATCGCGGCAACAAGGAAGGCAACGGCAGAACCGATCGCAGCCGCACCGAACAGGATCTGGACGGCGACGGGCTGAAAGGCGTGGATTGTTCGTCTTTCGTATGGCGCGGCTTGAAGAATGCCGGTTATGGCGTCGGCAATTCGCCGTTCACCACCCACGCGCTTTTCAACGGCAATCAGATCACCGATTACTCGAAGAAGAATTTCGATGTGATCCCGGCGGCTGACGCCAAACGCTCCAACGGCAGGATGGAGCCGGGCGACATCATCCTGTTCAAGGACAAGGACAGCGGCGGGCAGCACGTCGGCATCTTCAAGGGCTACGACAGCAAGGGCAACACCCAGTTCATCGGTTCGCAGGTCAGCACCGGCCCGGCTCAGGCGAGCGCCGGGCCCGGCAGTTACTGGAACGGCAAGGATTTCGAAATCGTCGGCGCGCTGCGCGCCAAGCCCGAATTCCAGGTGCGACAGCCGGTCAACGGCGCGCCCGAGATGCCGGCGGGGCCAACCACACGGCCGACGACGAGCGCCAAGCACGAGACCGCCGGTGGCGATGGCCAGCTCAAGCGGGGCGAGGAAGGCCCCGAGGTCACGCGCCTGCAGGATCGCCTGAACAAGTTGGGTTACGGCCGGCCCGACGGCAGCCCGCTGGTCGAGAACGGCAAGTTCGGACCCAACACCGAGGCCGCCGTGATCAAATTCCAGAAAGGGCACGGCCTGGAAGGCTTGGGCGTGGTCGGTCCGAAGACGCTGGCGGCGCTGGATGCGGCGGAAAAAGCGCAGTCGCAGGGCCAGGGCGGGCAGACGACGAAGCCTGGCATGGCGCTGAACGCCGCCTACGCCATGAGCGTCAAGCACAACGACGTGCAGTACGACTTCGGCTCGAAGAATCTCGCGTCGGGCAAAGTCGACTGCTCCGGCTGGGTCTCGCAGTTGCAGAACGCCACGATGAATGAGATCAATCAGAAGGCGGGCAAGACCGTTTTCAGCGGCAAGGACTTCTTCAACAAGAACACCCAAGTCGCCGCCGATATCATCAAGGACAGTGTGCAAACCACGGGGACGTTGGT
The DNA here is from genome assembly GCA_043754745.1 of Lysobacter sp. Lineage (GTDB taxonomy): Bacteria > Pseudomonadota > Gammaproteobacteria > Xanthomonadales > Xanthomonadaceae > Lysobacter_I. Next base: position 1,353 of record JAYUUH010000253.1, on the reverse strand, counting down.
GCGCTCGCCGCTGAGCAAGTCCCAGTTGAAGGAAGGCATGATCATCGGCGAGGACAACGGCCGCTTGGGATGGGACAAAGGCCGCTACAACGGCATCGATCACATCACGATGGTGGTGAAGGATCCGAAGACCGGCCAATTGATGGTCAGCCAGTCGCGCAGCGGCGAAGGCGTCGAGTTGACGACGCTGGGTAAATATCTGGAGCGGAAAGAGGCGAAGGGCGTGGAATTGTTCGCGACCGATCCGCTGGCCAAGGCGCGTCCGCTGATGGAAACCCAGCAGACGGCGCCGACGAAGACTGCCGACGCCCGGATCACCGCTCCGGTCGATCACCAGCCTTCGCCGCTGCTCTCGAACGCCAGTCACCCGGATCACGGCCTCTATCGGCAGGCGATGACGGGCGTCGACCAGATGCCGGCCGGCGCGTTCAAGAATGCGCAGGAGCGCGAAAATGCCGCGGCGGCGATCGCCAGCGAGGCGAAACTCGCGGGCCTCACCCAGATCGACCACGTCAGGCAGGCTGGCAGCGGTCCCGGCATCTTCGTGGTGCAGGGCGCTTTGGACGATCCAACCCACAGGCGCATCTCTGTCGATCAGCAGCAGGTGGCGCAACAGCAGGTGCAGAAGTCTTCGGATTCGGTGCAACAGGCCCAGGGCATGGCCGACGCGCAACCGATTCCGGAAAACCGGACGCGTGCGATGGCCTGACGGCGATGCGACGCAAGTGCGTCGCCGGTCCGCCGGCGCGCGCTTACGCCATGGAATGCTTGTGGAATGAAGACACCGATGGAGACTGGATCGATGAGTGGACAAACGACCGACGGCGATTACACCTTGCGCGGTTCGGATATGCGGCGCGGAATGCGGGGCCCGCGCAGGGCGGCGTGGATCGGCATGGTCGTCGCCGCATGCCTGACGGCGGGCTGCGGACGCACCGAACCGCCGGCCGTCGATGGCCCGGAAGCGGTGGCGCCATCGACTCCCGCGCCGTCCGCAGCGGCGATACCCGCGGATGCGAATTCTCAAGGGACGGATACTGAAGGCACGGATACTGAAGGCGCGGATGTCGAAGCGGATCCGCTGGCGGGCATGCGCCACGTCGCGGGCGTGAACTGCAGCCGTTCGCCATCGGGCATCCATACCTGCACCGCTCCGGGCTACGACATCATCGGCGCCGACCGCGCCTGCGCGGAGGACGACACGGGTTTCGGCGCGGTGCTGGATGCCGGTGCGACCCTGCTGGACCGCCTGCCGGCCGAGGGCGCGCAACCGGTCGCCAAGCTTCGGAAGGGACAGTTCCTGTGCGTGCAGTTCGTCGCCGACGCCACGACGGGCGGTGAGGGCTGGGCCTA
>JAYUUH010000252.1:0-14014 GCA_043754745.1 Lysobacter sp. | reverse complement strand
GCGGTGATCGACAAGCATGCGGCCGTCCGGCAATTGCTGGACAACGGATGGCTCCACCTCTGGCGATTCGATGACGCGGCGTTGTTGCGGTACCACCTGGGGGAATGGGTTCCCGTGCTGCTGGAGCCGGTAAAACAGCCCGATGTCCATGGAAAGCTGCAGACGTCGCCCTGCTGACCCCGCAAGGCAAACGAACAGGTCCGCGCGCCGGTTCCGGCGCTTGGCCCGGACACTGAAAAAGCCCGTGCCCACTTGGCTTCCGGGCTTGTCCAGCGGTTTCCTGCCGTGCGCTGCAATCGACCGAGCGGCCTGCCCGAATCAGACGTTGAAGCGGAAGTGCAGCACATCGCCTTCCTGCACCCGGTATTCCTTGCCTTCCAGACGCAGCCGGCCGGCGTCGCGGGCGCCGGATTCGCCGCGGTACTTGATGTAGTCGTCGTAGCCGATGGTTTCGGCGCGGATGAAGCCTTTCTCGAAATCGGTGTGGATCACCGCCGCGGCCTGCGGGGCGGTGGAACCGGCCTTCACCGTCCAGGCGCGGACTTCCTTCACCCCGGCGGTGAAATAGGTTTGCAGGCCCAGCAGTTTGTAGGCGGCGCGGATCACCCGGTTCAGGCCGGGCTCGTCCAGGCCGAGGTCGGTCAGGAAGGTATCGCGGTCGGCGTCTTCGAGCTGGCTCAGCTCTTCCTCGATGGCGGCCGAGACCGGCACCACTTCGGCGCCCTCTTCCACCGCCCGGGCGCGCACGGCGTCCAGATGCGGATTGTTCTCGAAGCCATCTTCCAGCACGTTGGCAACGTACATCACCGGCTTCAGCGTGAGCAGGAACAGGTCGCGGACCGCCAGTCTGTCGTCGTCGGACAGGCCCAGCGCGCGCGCCGGTTTGCCCGAATCCAGCCCGGCGCGGACCCGGCCCAGGATCTCGGCGCGCACCTTGGCGTCCTTGTCGCCGGTCTTGGCCGAACGCTCGGCGCGCTGCAGGGCCTTTTCGACCGATTCCAGATCGGCCAGCGCCAGTTCGGTATCGATGGTTTCGATATCGGCGATCGGGTCGACTTTGTTGTTGACGTGGATCACATCGGGGTTCTCGAAGCAGCGCACCACGTGGGTGATCGCGTCCACTTCGCGAATGTGGGCCAGGAACTTGTTGCCCAGGCCCTCGCCGCTCGCCGCACCGGCCACCAGGCCGGCGATATCGACGAACTCGACCGCGGTCGGAATGCATTTCTGGGGTTTGACGATCTCGGACAGCGCGTTGAGGCGCGGATCCGGCACCGGCACGATGCCGACGTTGGGCTCGATCGTGCAGAACGGGAAGTTGGCCGCAGCGATGCCCGCCTTGGTCAAGGCGTTGAAGAGAGTCGATTTGCCGACGTTCGGCAGACCGACGATGCCGCATTTGATGCCCATGGTGTTTCCTGGTGTTGAGGCGAGCGTTGAAGCCGACCTTGAAGCGAACCGATCCTGAAGCGGATCGTGAAATCAGACGTCAGCGGCCCTGCAGCATGGCCGCTGACGTCTGCCCTCGCGCGGACATGCCTTACTTCGGTGTGTGCAACTTCGTCATCGCATCCATGTGATTCCCCGCGACCGCCAGCGGCAGCGCGTCTATGGCGTCGTCAATGGCGCGGTGGATCAGGATTTCATCGTCCTTGCCCGGGCGACCCAGCACCCACGGCGTGACCTTGTCCTTGTGTCCCGGATGGCCAATGGCGACCCGCAGCCGGTGGAACTGGCCGTGGCCCAGCAGCCGCACGATGTCGCGCAGGCCGTTCTGACCGCCGTGGCCGCCGTCGAACTTGAAGCGCGCCACGCCGGGTGGCAGGTCCAGTTCGTCGTGGGCAACCAGCATCTCGTCGGGTTCGATCTTCCAGTAGCGCAGCGCGGCGGTGACCGACTTGCCGCTGAGGTTCATGAACGTGGCCGGCTTCAACAGCCAGACCGTTTGTCCGGCGACTTCGACCTTGGCGGTTTCGCCGAAGAGCTTGCTCTCCAGCCCGAAACGCACGCCGGCTTTTTCGGCCAGCGCGTCCACAAACCAGAACCCGGCGTTGTGCCGGGTTCTGACGTGTTCGGCGCCGGGATTACCCAGCCCGACGATGAGGCGTAAAGCAGCCATCGCGAGAGAACCGTATCGCCGGTCCGGGACGCGCGGATGCGCCCCGGGCCGCAACGATTACTTGGCGTCCTTCTTGGTGACCTTCGCAGCCGGCACTTCGGCCACCGGCGCTTCGGCGTCGGCTTCTTCTTCCTTGCCGTGCTTGGCGATGACCAGCGCCAGATCGTGTTCCTTGCCCAGCTTGAGTTCCGGGATCGACACGCCTTCCGGCAGCTTGAGATCGGACAGGTGGAGAATGTCGCCGACGGTCAGCTCGGACAGATCGATTTCGAGGAACTCCGGGAGGTCCTTCGGCAGGCACTCGATCACCACTTCGTTCAGCTCGTGGGTCACGACCACTTCCGCGGCCTTGCCGGCCGGGGACACTTCTTCGTTCAGGAAGTGCAGCGGCACCGAGGTGCGCAGCGCCTTGTTCGCATCGACGCGCTGGAAGTCGATGTGCATGATGATCTGCTTGTACGGGTGGCGCTGGATGTCGCGCAGCAGGGCTTTCTCGACCTTGCCGTCGATGTCCAGGTCGAGGATCGACGAGTAGAACCACTCGTTCTGGCTGGCCAGCCAGGTCTTCTCGTGTTCGAGCTGGAGGCTCTGGGGAGCGGCTTCGCCGCCGTAGATGACGGCCGGGATCAGTGCGGCATGACGCAGGCGGCGGCTCGCACCTTTCCCCTCGTCCTTGCGGCCTGCGGCCTTGATGATGTGTTCTGCCATTTCGATTACTCACTTTGCTTGCGATTGAACCGCCTCGCGGCGGTGGTTGGACTTCTCCGCGACCAGAGAAGCCTGTGTTCGGCGCCCGCGGAACGGACGCCGATGTTTCTTGTCCGGCCGATCAGGCCGGGCCGAACGGATTCAGTCGACGTAGAGCGAACTGACCGACTCGCCGAACGCGACCCGGCGGATCGTTTCGGCCAGCAGCTCGGCGACGCTGAGCTGGCGGATGCGGCTGCAGGCGCGCGCCGCGTCCGACAGCGGGATGGTGTCGGTGACCACCAGTTCATCGAGCTGCGATTTGTTGACGTTGTCGATCGCCGCGCCCGACAGCACCGGGTGGGTGCAGTAGGCGATCACCTGCTTGGCGCCCTGCGCCTTCAGTGCGGCGGCCGCGGCGCAGAGCGTGCCGGCGGTGTCAACGATGTCGTCCACCAGCACGCAGGTCTTGCCGGACACGTCGCCGATGATGTTCATCACCGTGGAGACGTTGGCGCGCGGACGACGCTTGTCGATGATCGCCAGCTCGGCATCGTCGAGGCGCTTGGCGATGGCGCGGGCGCGAACCACGCCGCCCACGTCCGGCGACACCACGATTACGTTGTCGGTGCCGTACGCGCGCCAGATGTCGGCGAGCAGCAGCGGCGACGAGTACACGTTGTCGACCGGGATATCGAAAAAACCTTGGATCTGGTCGGCATGCAGATCGACCGTCAACACGCCGTCGGCGCCGGCCGCGGTGAACATCTTGGCCGCGACCTTCGCCGTGATCGGCACGCGCGACGAGCGCGGGCGGCGATCCTGGCGGGCGTAGCCGAAGTACGGCACCACCGCAGTGACGCTGGCGGCCGACGCGCGCTTCAGCGCATCGATGATCACCAGCAACTCCATCAGGTTCTCGCCGCTCGGCGCGCAGGTGGGCTGCACGACGAATACTTCCTGGCGGCGCACGTTTTCCTCGATCTCGACCTGGGCTTCGCCGTCCGAGAACTTGGAGACCAGCGCCTTGCCCGGGCGGATGCCCAGCTCCTTGCAGACCGCATCGGCCAGCGGCCGGTTGGCGTTGCCGGAGAAGATCAACAACTGGCGATCGTCTTGCATGGTGGATTCCGCTTCGCTCTGACCGTGGCGGGTGGAGGAACCCCGCGAAGCGGAATCCCGGTATAGATGGCAGGGGCGGCAGGATTCGAACCTGCGAATGCCGGGATCAAAACCCGGTGCCTTAACCACTTGGCGACGCCCCTCCGGTGGAGTCATATCGGCCGATGCGTCGTCGAAAACGAAACATCCGGCTTGCCGACTCCCGACGGTCCCGTCGAGCGGACCGTCAATTCGTTTCGAGCGCATCCAGCAGCGGCGAGCGCGAGGCGCCGGCGGTGATCCAGGCGTTGAGACCTGAAGGCTGCCGGCTTGCCAGCACCGCGAGCGCGCGTTCGGCGGATCCGCGATCGGCGAATTCGACGAAGCACACACTACCGGAGCCGGTCAGCCGCGGCGTGCCGATGCTGCGCAATGCGGCGAACATCGCCTCGACGGCGGGCTCACGGCGGCGCAGGACTGGCTCGAATGCGTTGCCGAGCACCTGCCCCTGCAGGAATGGGTCCGAAACGAAGCCCGCCATTGTCGCGGCTGCGGCATTCCTCGTCAATTCAGAGGCTTGGAAAAGTTCGGCGGTGGCGGCGTGAACACCGGGCGCAACCAGCACATACCAGGCTGCCGGCAGCACGATGGGCGTCAACCGCTCGCCCAGACCTTCGGCCCAGGCATTCTCGCCGCGCACGAAGACCGGCACGTCCGCGCCGAGCCGCAGCCCCAGCCCGGCGAGCGCATCGACTTCCAGATCGCAGCCCCACAGCCTGTCGAGCGCGCACAGCACGGTCGCGGCGTCGCTGGAGCCGCCGCCCAGCCCACCGCCGGATGGAACACGCTTTTCGATGGCGATATCCGCACCTTGAGCGATGTTGGCCGTTTTTTGAAGCAAAATGGCGGCGCGCACGGTCAGATCCTCGGTCTCGGGCACGCCCGGGGCGGAACTTCCATTGCGAACGATGCGGCCATCTTCGCGCAGGCGTATATAAATGGTATCGCCCCAGTCGAGCATCCGGAATACGGTCTGGAGCTCGTGATAGCCATCGGCGCGGCGGCCGACGATGCGCAGGAACAGATTCAGCTTGGCCGGCGCTGGCCAAGCCGACCAGCCCGCGCCGCGAGCGGGCGCGGCCATGGCGAAGCCGCTCATGGGGAGGCGAACACCCAGTCGTCGATCTGCAGCTTCACCCGGGCATCGCCGGATTCGGCCTCGATCCGCGCCGGCAGCTCCGGCTGTCCCACCGGACCCGGGCGCCAGCCGGTATAGCGCACCGTCCAGCCGGCCTGGCGCAGCAGCGAAGGCCGCCCCTGCCCGTCGTATTCGACCGATTCAACCGGATATTCGGCTGCGGGCGCGCCACGCACCCAACTGCCGAGCTGTTGCAGCGGCACGTCCCAGCCGGTGGTCTGGAGCAACAGTTCTTCGGCGAATTCGCCGTCGCGCGGCCCGCCTTCCAGGCCTTCGATCCGTCCGGCCTCGGAATGCAGATCGCCGATCAAGCGCCAACTCTGCCGCGTCACCGGCGCGCTGAGCGCGATGCTGTAGCGGTTGCGGTCCCGCTGCTCCCACTCGATCCGTCCGCTGCCGCCCTTGTCGCCCCGGCTGATCGCGGCGCGGCCGGTGAACGACCATGTCGAATGCAACGACAGCCATTCGGTGCGCTGTTGCCGACGTTCGGCCTGCGCCTGCGCCGAGAGCGACGGTACCGCACTACGGATCGACGCGGTGGTCGCGCAACCGGCGAGCGACAGCGCGGCGAGCAGCGCGACCGCGAACGTGCGCGACTTGTCGAAACGTCGAAGCCTCATGCGCCCGTCTTCTCCGGCAGCGGCGGCAACGTCACCCTGGTCTTTTCGAGCGCGCGCAGCAGCGAGCGGCTCTTCGGGTCGATCTTGCGCGACTCCTCGAAGAACCTGCGCGCCTCGTCCTTCTGCCCGAGCGCCCACAGCACTTCGGCGACGTGCGCGGCGATTTCGGCGTCCTTCTGTTTGGTAAAGGCGCGACGCAGTTCCACCAGCGCTTCGTCGTTGCGGCCGAGCCGGTAGAGCACCCAGCCGTAGCTGTCGATGATCGCAGCGCTGTCCGGCTGCGCGGCGATGGCGCGCGAGATCAGTTCCAGCGCTTCCTGGTAACGGTCGGTGCGGTCGGCCAGGGTGTAGCCGAGCGCGTTGAGCGCATTCACGTCGTCGGCATCGATGGCCAGAATCTTGCGGAAATCGGCCTCGGCGCGCGGGATCTCGTCGCGGCGTTCCCACATCAGCGCGCGTGCGTAGAGCAACTGCGGATCGTCGGGGAACGCGGCGAGCGCGCGCGCATAGCTGTCCAGTTCGCCATTGGGATTGTTGTCTTCCTTACGCAGTTCCGCTTCCAGCAGATAGCCGTCGCGGCGGGTGTCTTCCCCGGCATCGGCGTCGGTCTGCAGTCCGCGCAGACGGGCATAAGCTTCGTCGGCGCGCTTGAGCTTGTGCAGCACGGTGGCCGAGCGCAGCCGCGCCTGCCAGCGCTGCGGACCGCCCGGCACGCTGGTGTACCAGTCCAGCGCTTCGCCGTAGCGTTCGATGAATTCGGCGACCTGGCCCAGCAGCAGGCGGCGCTCCGGATCGGGCGCGGCCGAGTCGCGCTTCAGTTCGTCGTAGACCTTGCCCACGCCGGCCTTGTCGTCTGCCTGGGCGAGATAGGCCGCACGCAGGGTGTAGCTGCGTTCGTCCTGCGGGCCGACCGCGATCACTTCCGCGGCGCGGGTGTGATCGCCCATCGCGCTGTACTGGCGGGCCACGGCGAACATCAGCTCCGGCGATTGCGCCGACGACACCGTCAAACCCGCCAGGACCTTGCGCGCTTCATCGTCCTTGCCGGACTCGCGCAACTGGCTGGCCTGCAGCAAGGTCACCGCGGGCTCGTCGGGAAATTTCGCGATCACCCGGGCGACGATCTTTTCGGCGAGGTCGTTGCGCTGCAATTGCTGGGAGAACTCGCCGAACGCCAGCCATGCCTCCAACTGTTCCGGAATGGCGTCGATCAACTGTCCGAGCAGCCGGCCGGTCAGTTTCGGATCGCCGGAACCGGCGTCCAGGGCGACCAGCGCGTAGCGCCAGCCGCCCTTCTCCACGGTCTTGCCGTCGCCTTCGCCACGCATCAGCGCCTGCAGTTCGCGGCGGGCCAGGGATTCGTCCTTGCGGCGCAGTGCGAGCGTAGCCTCGGCACCGCGCATCGCCAGCGAACGCCCGGCGCGGCTGCGCCAGAGCTTCAGCGCGGCGGCGGCGCTGGCGTCGTCCTTGGCCAGCAGCGCGATGCGGGTCGCGCGTTCGGCCAGTACCGCATCGCCGTCGGCGGCCTTGGCGGCGTCGAGATACCAGCGCGCAGCCTCGTCGAGCTTGCCGGCCTGCAGCGCGTATTCCCCGGCCATCGCCGGTTGCAGCGGATCGGCAGCAGGCGCCTCGGGTTTCGCGGCCAGCGCGGCGCCCGCAAACAGAGCCAGGCACGCAGCAAGCAGCGCCGGCCGCCGGCGATTGGAGATCGGAAATGCGGGCATCGACGTGATGGGCCGTAAACTATGGGGAGTCCCAGCTTACCCGAACGGTCTGAACGCGCCTCCGCCAGTCGTCACCCCGCACAGCATGTCCCACCTCGTCGCCCTCGGCATCAACCACCAGACCGCGCCGGTCGCCCTGCGCGAACGGGTGGCGTTCGCGGACGATGCGCTGCCGGCGACGCTGGCCGCACTGCGTGCGCTGCCGGGGGTGGAAGAAGTGGCGCTACTGTCGACCTGCAATCGCACCGAGGTCTATGCGTTGACCGGCGGCGACGGCGACATGCTGGCCGACTGGTTGGCCGCACACCCGCAGGACGGCCGCGCCCCGCTGGCGCTGCACGACTATCTCTATCGCCATCGCGACGACGACGCCGTGCGCCATCTGTTCCGGGTCGCCACCGGACTGGACTCGCAGGTCCTGGGCGAACCGCAGATCCTCGGCCAGGTGAAACAAGCCTGGGCCGCCGCGCGCACTGCCGGCACCCTCGGCAACCGCCTCGACCGCATGTTCCAGCACGCCTTCGTCACCGCCAAGCGCGCCCGCACAGACACCCGCATCGGCGCGAACCCGGTGTCGATCGCCTCGGCCGCGGTGCGCATGGCCGAAGAAACCTTCGCCCGCCCCGCCGACAGCACCATCCTGCTGATCGGGGCCGGCGAGACCATCGAACTCACCGCCCTGCATCTGGTGCAGGCGAAAGCGAAACGCCTGCTGTTCGCCAACCGCACCCTCGCCCACGCCCAGGAACTCGCTAGCCGCCACGGCGGCGTCGCCCTGCCGCTGGGCGAACTGGACCGCCATCTGTTCGAGGCCGACATCGTGTTCTCGGCCACTGCCAGCCGCGAGCCGATCCTGCGCCGCGACGAGGTGAAGGCCGCGCTGCGCAAGCGCCGGCACCGGCCGATGCTGCTACTGGATCTGGCGGTGCCGCGCGATATCGCCGCGGACGTGGCCGAGGTCGAGGACGTGTTCCTCTACACCGTCGACGATCTGGAACGGGTGATCGAAGACAACCGCCGCAGCCGGCGCGAAGCCGCCGACGCCGCCGAAGCCATCGTCGAACTGCAGGTCGCGCGATTCACCGAAACCCTGGCCGCCAGCGCGCATCACGGTTCGCTCAAGCGCCTGCGCGCGCACGGCGAAAGCGCGCGCGACGACGCGCTGGCCAAAGCGCAACAACTGCTCGCCGGCGGCCACGATCCCGCCGACGTGCTGCAGCAGCTTGCACACACGCTCACCAACCGCCTGCTGCACGCGCCCACCGCAGCGCTGCGCGAAGCCGCGCTAAGCGGCGACATCGAGTTGGTGCGCGCCGCGGAACGATTATTCCCCGGTCATGCGTTTCCGCATCGCGCGCCGGCCCACGGCCGCCTGGCCGATGCGGTCGACCATGGCCTGCATCCAGCGCACGACGCATTCCACAACGACCCCCGCGATGACGCCGACCCTGCGCCGTAAGCTGGAAGCGCTGGCCGAGCGCCGCGAGGAAATCGAACGCCTGCTCGCCGATCCGGCGACGGTCAACGACGCCGCGCGCTACCGCGGGCTGATGCGCGAATGCTCGCAGCTCGAACCGATCGCCGCCGGCCTCACCGCCGAGCGCCAGGCGCGCGCCGATCTTGCCGCCGCCGAAGCGATGCGCAGCGACCCGGAGCTGGCCGAGCTGGCCGAAGAGGAGATCGACGCCGCGCAGGCGCGGCTGGCCGGACTCGACGCCGAGCTGATGGCGCAACTGGTGCCGAAAGACGCGCGCGACGACGGCGGCCTGTATTTGGAAGTGCGCGCCGGCACCGGCGGCGACGAAGCCGCGATCTTCGCCGGCGACCTGTTCCGCATGTACGCCCGCTACGCCGAGCGTCAGGCCTGGAAAGTCGAAGTGGAATCCTCCAGCGCTGGCGAACACGGCGGCTTCAAGGAAATCATCGCCCGCGTCGACGGCCGCGGCGCGTATTCGAAACTGAAATTCGAATCCGGCACCCACCGCGTGCAGCGCGTGCCCGCGACCGAATCACAGGGCCGCATCCACACCTCCGCCGCGACGGTCGCGATCATCGCCGAGGACTCGGGCGAAATAGAAATCGAGATCAACACGGCCGATCTGCGCGTCGACACCTTCCGCTCCAGCGGCGCGGGCGGCCAGCACGTCAACAAAACCGACTCCGCGATCCGCATCACCCATCTTCCCAGCGGCGTGGTGGTGGAATCGCAGACCGAACGCAGCCAGCACGCCAACCGCGACAAGGCGATGAAGCGGCTGAAGGCGATGCTGCTGGAAGCCGAAACCAGCCGCCGCGAAGCCGCGCAGGCGCAGGAACGCAAACTGCAGGTGGGCAGCGGCGATCGCAGCCAGCGCATCCGCACCTACAATTTCCCGCAGGGCCGCATCACCGACCACCGCGTCGAAGGCCTGACCCTGTACGACCTGCCGAACATCATCGAAGGCCAGATCGATGGTCTGATCGAACGCCTGGCGCGCGAGCATCAGGCGGACGAATTGGCGCGGCTGACCCAGGGCGGCTGACCAGGCGGCTGAGCGCCCGCTGCGCGCCACCGCACGCGGATGGCGCGTTCATCGCATCGTTTTCATCGCGCGATCTGCATGCCCTCGCTTGCGCTTTGCATGCGCGCGGCTCGCTTTCTGACCATGGACGCAATCGATTCGTTGCCTGCGCGTTAAAGCTGCGAGGACATTCCGCTGCGACCGGGTCGGTTCATGCAGCGCACGATCAAATGTTTCCACACGACAGGAGAGCCGCCATGCAGACGCAGGATCCGCAGTTCGACACGCTCCGCAAACTCATCGCCGAGACGCAGATCGCGATGCTGAGCACCGTCGCAGCCGACGGAACGGTCATCTCGCGCCCGCTGCAGACGCTGGAGTTCGATGCCGACGGCGTGCTGTGGTTCGTCACCGATGCCACCAGCGAAAAGGCGCAGGAAATCCGCGCCAAACCGCACGTCGGCCTCAGCTACGCCGACCGCAGCGACAACAGCTACGTGTCGATTTCCGGTCCCGCGCGGCTGATCCACGACCATGCGCGTATCGATGCGCTGTCGTTGCCGGCGATGTCGATTTTCTTTCCGCAGGGCAAGGACGATCCGAACCTGAGCCTCATCCGCGTCGAAATCGGGCGTGCCGAATACTGGAACGGTCCGGGCACGATCGTGGGCAAGATGTTTTATCTCGCCGCCGCGGCCATCACCGACAATCCGGGCGTGATGACCGACAACGCGATCATCGAACCAAGATTGACGGTGTAACCCTGTAGAGCGGCCTTCAGGCCGGCCCAAGACGAAACAGAGATGCGAATACAGCGGATGCCGCGCCTGCGGCTGATGCGAATGAATCGTCAGGGCGTTAGCGTCATCGAGGAACACACTGTAGCGGCCTGAAGGCCGCTCTACGGTAGCGCTAACGACGTTTTCCGACGGCGATCGCCGCGTAATGGGCGAAATACCATGCGGCCCGCGCGCGGCCGAGTCCTTCGACGTTGCGATAGATATTCCACTGCCACTGCGCGGCTTTGCGCTTGTCCGCCGAGAGCGAACCGCTGCGCACGAGATATTCGGCCAGCAGCTCGGGACTCGGCACACGACGGGCGATGCCGGCACGACGCACCATTGCCAGCCAGAACACGTAGTCCTCGTGGCCGATGCGCTGGAATCGACCATCGCCGATGGCGCGATCGTACAGGCCGGTGAGATTGCCGATGCGATTGCTCTTGAGCATGTCGGTGTAATCCACTTCTGCGGGCGGCCGTACGACCAACAGTTCGCGGCCGCTCTCGTCGAAACGACGGTAAGCGGTGTAACTGATGCGCGTACCGGTCGCGCGCATGTGCGCGATCTGCTGCGCGAGCTTGTCCGGCAGCCAGCGGTCGTCGCTGTCGAGAAACGCGATGTGGGTGCCGGTGGCGGCTTCGATGCCGGCGTTGCGCGCGGCGGCGACGCCACCGTTGCGCGACATGCGGATCGGCAGCAGCCGTGGCTCGCGCGCGGCCATGGATTTGACAATGTGCCAGCTCGCGTCCTTCGAGTCGTCGTCGATCACCAGCAGCTCGACATCGGCGTGGGTCTGCGCGAACACCGAGTCCATCGATGCCTGCAGCGTGGCGGCTGCGTTGTAGGCCGGCATGATCACGCTGACCTTCGCCGTACCGGCGATATCGCTGACTTTCGCCGTGCCGGCGATGGCACTGACTTTAGGCGTGTCGACGCCCGCCCCCTCGCTTACACGCCGTGCGCCTTGCGCCCGCCCGCCCACGAGGCGCGCGGCGGCGGCAGAAGGTAATCGCGGTACTGGCCGGGATCGCCCTGTTCGCCGGCTTCCGCGGCCTTGATGATGTTGTAGGCCTCGCGCGAGGTCACGTAATGCAGGACGTGGCGTTTGCCGTCGTTGTAGCGGCTTTCCAGATAGCGATGCATTGCGTCCACCGGTTCGCCCAGCAGCGTGTCGATGTCGTGTTCCTGGGTGCCGTGGGTGTGAATCTTCACGAACACCCACTCCGGACGGCCTTCGACATGCACGCCGGTCTTCACCCACAGATCGACGCGCGCTTCGGTGGGTGGGCAGTTTTTGCGCACGTCGGCGTTCTCGATCCGCGGCATCGCGCCCATGCGCCGCTCACGCCAGTTCAGCGCCAGCGGCCCCTGCACGATCATCAGGTCGCCGCGAGTGCCGCCGCCCACTTTCACCGGCGCGCCGGTGTTGTGCGATTTCGGCGCCAGCGGATCGTCGGTGGCGTAATAGATGCTGTTGACGGTGGCGGTCTGGGTATCGCTGGGCGCCGACGGCAGGGTGAAGTCGGCGTAACAGCCGAGTTCGCGCAGCAGGATCAATTCGTTGTCGATCCCGCACCAGCGGCCGTCGGCGCGCGAATTGTCGAGGCACCAGTTGCCGTGGATGAAGCCGAACTTCAGCTCGCCGGTTTCCGGATCGCGCGGCAGCGCGCCGTGCTTCTCGTGCAGGGTTTTGCAGAAACGGCCGATCGAGACGCGGAAATTCTGCTCGGTGTCGTTGTCGTGGTGCAGGTGTACTTCGATTTCGCCGAAGCCTTCGGAACACAGCGAAGCGAGCTTGTCGAGGTGTTCCTCGGCGTATTCCTCTTCCGGATAGAAGAAACTGTGCTGCGGCGGGCGGCCGTCGGCATCGCGGTGGCGGCTAGCCAGCGCGCGGTATTCCGTGCACCAGCGATCAACGCGACGGCGCTGGGTTTCAAGATCGCCGCCCTTCCACATCGGTTCGAAGTGGTCGACGAAGCACAACATCACGTGCACCGGCCGATCAGTTACCGTCGGCACGCGTCGGCGCAGATAGTGTCGCAGCCACAGATGCATGTTGCGCTTGCGCATGTCGCGCGCTACCAGCGCTACGACCGCGGCCGCCAGCAACAGTGCGCATGCCGCAGTGAAGACGGCTGCGTTCAATACGGCCCCCGGGTATTCCGACATCCGTTCATGGTCGTTTCTTCCGGCTGCGCGGCACGGCGTGCCTGCTGATGGATTCAATGCAGCCGGCTGTTCAGGCCAGCTGCAGCGATTCGAATGCGAAGCCATCCGCCGTCCATATCGGCAGCATCGCCTGCAGTACTTGCAATGATTGCCCAGCACGCGGCCGCCGCGCACGATCTGCCGCACCAGCTCGGGATGGCGCTCGGCCTGCTGCCCGATCAGGAAGAAGGTCGCGCGCACGCGATGCTGCGCCAGCAAGGCCGGCAGCGGCGGCGTGTGTTGCGGATGCGGGCCGTCGTTGAAGGTCAGGTACATGACTCGGTCGCGGCGCGCACCGCGTGTGAGCACCCAGCGGTTGGGCAGCCATCGCAGCACCTTCAGTTTTCTGGGGCGGGGATTCATGTCGTCGGATAGTCAGAAGAACGCAATCCGCGCACGGGCACGGCCCTCGCGCGGAATCGATGGGAACATTCGGTATGGAGCAATTGGGAATGGAACAAGGCAGGCATGGCCATGATGAGGTCTCGGATGCGCATGGGTTTGGCTCATCCGCCCCGGTAGAGGACGTCGTAACGCCTGGCCATGGCCTCGACTGACGCCTCGCGCAGTGCCCAGTCGCGCCCGGCCCGGCCCATGGCGACAGTACCCGGTGGATCGCGCAACAGCGTCGCGAAGGCGGCGGCCAGCGCGTCGTCCCGCGCCGGCGGCACCAGCAGACCGCTGCGGCCATCGACCACGATCTCCCGATTGCCGCCCACATCGGTTGCTACGATCGGCAGGCCGCTGGCGCAGGCTTCGAGCAGCGCCATCGAATAGCCTTCGCTCAGCGACGACAGCGCGAAGACATTGAAGCCCCGCAGCAGTTCGCGCACGTCGCTGCGGTCGCCCAGGAAACGCGAAGCGTCGCCGATGCCCAGCGCAGCGGCCTGCCCCTCCAGCGCCGCGCGGAATGCGCCATCGCCGACCAGGACCAGCGCGGTATCGGCGACATCGGCGTGCAGGCGCGCGAACGCGCGCAGCAGCGTCGCCTGCTCCTTGACCGAATTCAGACGGCCGACGCTGCAGATGATGCGCGATTCCGGGGCGAGCCCAACGTCACACTTTCCCAAAGCC
>JAYUUH010000251.1:0-1555 GCA_043754745.1 Lysobacter sp. | reverse complement strand
AGCGACGCAAGTCGCGACGGGCTGCGAAAAGTCGTTCCTCTGTCCGTCGCGACTTGCGTCGCTCCCACAAACATCGGCCCCGGTCAGGCTTCCCGTTTTGCCGCGATCCTCACGACACCCGCGACCCATCCGGGTTGTGTTCGATCATCCACAGCCCGGCCCAGAGCTTGAGGTCGAGTTCGTAGCCTTCCTTCTGCCTTTGCATCAGCCACGCCGGCGCCTGCGCGCGCGGCACCGCATGGACGAGGATGTCTTCGTTGTCCACGCCGCCGCCGTCGCCGACCTTGACCAGATCGCGCGCGCGGACGAAGGCGATGCGTTCGTTGCTCATGCCCGACGATGTGGGGCCGATCAGCAGCACGTCGACCTTGTTCGGATGCCAGCCGGTTTCTTCTGCAAGCTCGCGGCGCGCGGCGTCTTCCAGCGAGTCGTGGTCGTGATCGTCGCCGACCAGGCCGGCCGGCATTTCGATGGTGCGCGCGCCCAGCGGCACCCGGTACTGCTCGACGAACAGCACTTCGTCCTGCGGCGTCACCGCGATCACGATCACCGCCATGCCGCCGGCATGATGGCTGCGCTCGCAGGATTCCCATTGGCCGATCTTCACCAGGCGCAGCCACTTGCCTTCGTAGAGCACTTCGCGGGGTTCGGTCATGCGTGGCCTCATTTCTGGTTTTTGGTAAAGCGGCCTTCAGGCCGCTGCTTTTTTTGAATTTTGGATTGAAATCGTGCAGAGAAGCGGCCTGAAGGCCGCTCTACAGGGGCGCTGCTAGATTTCATCGGCCTGCGGCGCATGCGCGGCGAAATCCAGGCCGCCCGCCGCATACAGCCGCCGCCGTGTCATCGGTCCGAACCGCAGCGCCTCGCAGACCGCACCGAGCGAGGATGCCTCGGCATTGTTGCGTTTGAAGCGCGGCGCGGCGTCGCCGACCGGCGCGTCGCAGGCAATGGTGGTCAGGCTGCGGAACAGCAGCGCGTTGTCGCGATGATCGCGCAATTTCGCCGCGGCCTGTGCTGCGCCGCGGAAACGCAGGAAAGGCACTTCCTCGACGCGACGCAGCAGGCTGTCGAGGTCGCCGAAATGCGCGAGCAGGATCGCCGCGGTCTTGGCGCCGATGCCGGGCACGCCGGGGATATTGTCGACGGCGTCGCCGCTGAGCGCGAGGTAATCGGCGATCTGGTGCGCTTCCACGCCGTGGCGCGCGCGTACGCCGTGCGCGCCCCAGCGCTGGTTGCGCGCGTAATCCCACTGTTCGTCGCCGATGTGCAGCAGCTGCGACAGATCCTTGTCGGCGGACAGGATGATGCCGCGGTGTCCGGCCGCGCGCGCATGCCGCAGCGCGCTGCCTATCAGATCGTCGGCTTCGTATTCGGAATGGCCGAGCACGCTCAGCCCGAGCGCGGCGCACAGCGCGCGGCAATGCGCGAACTGGCGTTTCAGTTCTTCCGGCGCCGGATCGCGATTGGCCTTGTAGGCCGGATACAACCGGTTGCGGAAGCAGGAATCCAGGGCTTCGTCGAACGCGACCACGATGTGTTGCGGACGCTCGCGTTC
>JAYUUH010000250.1:0-4599 GCA_043754745.1 Lysobacter sp. | reverse complement strand
CCGACCGCACGCACATCGGTGGACTGAAGTCTCGTCCACGGGCGAAAAAAAAACGGGGCCAGCTGGCCCCGTCTTCTTTGGCGATATCCGCAGCAGCGGTTATTCCGGACGAACATCCACGCGAACGCGGATGCGGTCGCCGGGGTGATGACGGGTGCGGGTCACGTACTCGCGATCGGCGTATTCGTAGGTCACGTCGTATGCGGTCACTTCGCTGGCCGCGACCGGATAGCGCGCGTACTCGCTTTCGCCGACCGGGTCGCACACGGTGACCCGTGCGCGCTTCTGCGGGCGGTTGCGCTGGGTGGTCTCGTACACCTCGCGTCCGGCCATGCCGCCGACCATCGAACCCATCGCTGCGGTGGCGTAGCGCGCCGAGCCGCCGCCGACCTTGCTGCCCAGCGCCGCACCGACGATGCCGCCGATCACGGTCGCGACATTGCGCCCGGTCTGAGTGCCGTACTCGCTGCCGGAGCGGCCATCGCGACCATAGTCGCCATCGCGGCTTTGGTAGCGGCCGTTTTCGTAACCGCGATCGTCGTAACGGTCGTCGTAGCGACGGTCGTCGCCGTTATCGGTGTAGTAACCATCTTCGCTGTAACACTCATTCGAAGACGCACGCGTCGGGCGGTAGCCCGATTGCAGCACCGGGTCCACGCGCAGCACGCGCGCATAGTCGTAGTGGGGAGCGTCCGCTCCCGCGTAGCGGTCTTGAATCGGGGCGGGATAGCCTGCGTTCTGCGCGGAAACGGCGCCGGTGGCGGCGATCAGGCCTGCGGCGAGGATCGAGGCGGCAATGCAATGCATGGTGGACTCCGG
The DNA here is from genome assembly GCA_043754745.1 of Lysobacter sp. Taxonomy (GTDB): domain Bacteria; phylum Pseudomonadota; class Gammaproteobacteria; order Xanthomonadales; family Xanthomonadaceae; genus Lysobacter_I. Next base: position 3,780 of record JAYUUH010000250.1, on the reverse strand, counting down.
GCGCCGGGGTGGCGAGGGGCACGCTAGGGCCATGCAGGTAACGGGCGGCTGAATCGACGGGCTTGCCAACGTTCGCCGCCCGATCCGTTTATCCGGGCCTCAGTCCCTGGATCGCGCGAGCCAGTGCTGCCTGCTCCGCAGAGCGATGCGCCACAGCGATTCCGGCCGACCCGCGCGTTCGTCGAGCGCGGGCGTGCGGCATCTTCCCGGGAACCGGTCGGCGGCACCTGATACCCTATCGTCATGCAGGAATCCCCACAGAACCTGCTGCACCGCGTCTTCGGTCATGCCGATTTCCGCGGCCCGCAGCAGGCCATCATCGAACATATCTCGGCCGGCGGCGACGCGCTGGTGCTCATGCCCACCGGCGGCGGCAAGTCGCTGTGCTACCAGGTGCCCGCGCTGCTGCGCGAAGGCGTAGGCGTGGTGATCTCGCCGCTGATCGCGCTGATGCAGGACCAGGTGGAAGCGCTGCGCCAGGTCGGCGTGCGCGCCGAGTTCCTCAATTCCACGCTCGATGCCGAAACCGCCTCGCGGATCGAGCGGGCGCTGCTCGCCGGCGAACTCGACCTGCTGTACGTGGCACCGGAGCGCCTGCTGACCTCGCGCTTCCTGTCGCTGCTCGATCGCGCCCGCATCGCGTTGTTCGCGATCGACGAAGCGCATTGCGTCTCGCAGTGGGGCCACGATTTCCGCCGCGAATACCGCGAGCTCACTGTGCTGCACGAGCGCTGGCCCGACGTGCCGCGCATCGCGCTGACCGCGACCGCCGATCCGCCGACCCAGCGCGAGATCGCCGAACGCCTGCAACTGGATGAAGCGCGCTGGTTCGTCAGTTCCTTCGATCGTCCCAACATTCGCTACAACGTCGTGCAGAAGGACAACGGCAAGCGCCAGTTGCTGGACTTCCTGCGCGCCCATCGCGACGAGGCCGGTATCGTGTATTGCCTGTCGCGGCGCAAGGTCGACCAGACCGCGGAAACGCTCGCCGGCCTCGGCTTCAAGGCGCTGCCCTATCACGCGGGCCTCGATGCCGAGGTGCGTGCCGCCAATCAGCGCCGCTTCCTGCGCGAGGAAGGCGTGGTGATGGTCGCCACCATCGCTTTCGGCATGGGCATCGACAAACCCGACGTGCGCTTCGTCGCGCACATGGATCTGCCGAAATCGCTGGAAGGCTATTATCAGGAAACCGGCCGCGCCGGCCGCGACGGCGAGCCGGCCGAAGCCTGGCTGTGCTACGGACTGGGCGACATGGTGTTGCTCAAACAGATGATCGAACAGTCCGAAGCGGGCGAAGAACGCAAGCAACTGGAGCGACGCAAGCTCGATCAACTGCTGGGCTACTGCGAATCGATGCAGTGCCGGCGCCAAGTGCTGCTGGCGGGCTTCGGCGAAACGTATCCGAGCGCCTGCGGCAATTGCGACAACTGCCTGCAGCCCGCCGACTGTTGGGACGCGACCCAAGCCGCGCGCAAAGCGCTCAGCTGTGTTTATCGCACCGGCCAGCGCTTCGGCGTGGTCCATCTCATCGAGGTGTTGCGTGGAGGCGAGAGCGAGCGCATCCGCCAGTTCGGCCATGACAAGCTCAGCACGTACGGCATCGGCGGCGACATGGATGTCAAGGCATGGCGCGGCGTGTTCCGCCAGCTGGTCGCATCGGGACTGCTGGAAGTCGATTCCGAAGGCTTCGGTGGCCTGCGCCTGACCGACGCCAGCCGTGCGGTGTTGACCGGTGCGCAGTCAGTGACCCTGCGCAGGGAATTGCCCAGCAAGAAGCGCGAACGCGACGGCGGACCGCGTACGGGCGTGCCCGTGCAGTCGCAGGATCTGCACTTGTTTCGTGCGTTGCGCGATCTGCGTGCGCGTCTCGCGCGCGAGCAGAACGTTCCGGCGTACGTCATCTTCCACGACAGCACGCTGCGCAACATCGCAGAGCGAAGACCCGAGTCGATGGGCGAACTCGGGCAGGTCGGCGGCATCGGCGGCGCCAAGCTCGAGCGTTATGGCTCGGATGTCTTGGACGTCATCCGCGAACAGGGATGAGCGCGACGGATCTCGGCAACGGCGTCATCCTCCATCCGCTGCAGGGGTGATGACGATATCCAACGCTTTGTCCGCAAGCGTAGCGCAGGCAGGTCAGACGCGATGCGGGGTCGGCTTCAACGGATTGTCAGGTGTGCCTGCTGCGGCTGCGCCTTGATGTGTTGTTCGCTTGCGCGAGCTCCCTGCTGGGAGCGACGAACAGATAGATGACGCCTATATCGAGGGCAAGCCAGAATCCCCCGGGAACCAGGCTGCGCCTCTCTCGCCGAACGCACCCACCGGAGCGTTCCAGTAGTGTTGACTTCCCCCGCGGGTAGTCGGTGCAAGCAGGCGGTTGCCGGTGACAGCCAACGCGCAGCCATGGATAGCGACAGCCGTACCGATCAGGAATCCCGTAATCCTGCCGAGTCTGATCATGGCCGACAATCCTGTCCTTCCGGTTGCATCGCAAAATCCATCGGCGAGTTCGTTTTGATTCGGGAATCCAGCGGGACGAGATATCTGCATTTCCCGGTGGCTTGCTCCCGGTATCTTCGACTTGTCCTGCTGGAAGCATCGGAGGTCAGCGTCACGACATCTTCGGTCTTCGACCAAGTGCCGAACTTGTATTTGGTTGGCAGACAGATATCGCACCAGTGATAGGAAACGTATTTTCCAGAATCCAGGAGTCGTAGCGTGTCTCCCGCGAGTATGAAGTCAATTCGCCAGGTTTGCCCCGGCTCATCGAATGGATCCCGATTCTCGAAATGCCATATGCATAAGGCAGTGGCGGCAAACAATAGAACAGCCGCAATAACCGACTTTCTTGTCATGGGCGGTAACGTTCGAGTCAAGCCGAGCAGCGGTGTGGCTGCGGGCTAGCGTAGCGCGGGCACGTGGCCGGCGCCATGGCATGGTCTCTATTTGAATGAACCGTTAGGCCCTGTCGATAAAGGTTTGGTACTGCACCAGCACGTTGCGATAATCGGGGTGCGCGCAGGCGACGGCCGTGAGCAGCATGCATGTCCCGATCGAATAATTCTTCGATGGCGCGTCGGCTACTCATTCTCTACGGGCCTACAAGCCGGCCCGCGAAGCGGGCCGGCTTGAATCAGTTGTCACAGTCCATTTCGCGCTGGTGGCTAGAGGCCGCGAATACGGCAAGCCGCCAGCAGCAGGCCGAAGCCGAGAATCCACGACCAGGTGGCGAAGGGTTCGGGGATCTTGGCGAGCCCGAACTGCGCGACCAGCGCGATCAGGAACAGGACGAGCGAGATGACCCAAACGGCCATGGTGGGCGCCTTACCGGAATTACGCATCGCACATCCTTTATCTGGTTGGAGCAGTGAGTCGCCGAGCGTCAGCCAATGGACCATGACGCCTGAATTTGGCCGCGCCCCTCAGTGGGGCGTCAGCCGTGCGCTAGGGTAGCGCCTGCACGCGGCCGGCGCCACGAGGTGGGGCCGGCTTGAACGGATTGTCACCCGGCGTGCTTGAGGAAGCAGTCCGCCGCCTGTCGCGACTGGAGCACAACCACCTGCTTGCCGTTGCGTTTAGCGTTCTCAAGCTTGCGGAGTAATCGCGGAAGGCGGCGTGCACGATAGCTCAGGATCCACCACTGAATTGCCCCGTCTTTCCCGGAGGCTCCAACTCTTGAGAGGATGGAGCAATGACCAGACAGACGAAGTATTCCCCGGAAGTACGGGAGCGGGCGGTTCGGATGGTGCTCACGCACCAGAACGAGCATCCCTCGCAGTG
>JAYUUH010000249.1:0-14076 GCA_043754745.1 Lysobacter sp. | reverse complement strand
CATCCTCGAGTTCATGAGCTCTCCCGAAGTCACGGAAATCTGCATCAACCGACCCGGTGAGTTGTACCTGGAAACAAGCAAGGGTTGGCAGCACATCGAAGTGCCGTCGCTCACTTTCGAGCGGGCGCGGCAGTTCTGCACAGCCGTGGTCAACGAGAGCAACACCGGCCAGCGCATCACCGATGTCGATCCGGTGGTGTCGCTGACTTTTCCGACCGGGCAGCGCGCCCAGTTCGTGATTCCTCCGGCCTGCGATGCCGGCAAGACCTCGATCACCATCCGTCTGCCGGCGAAGCGCAATTTCACGCTCCAGAGTTACGAGGAGAGCGGCTTCTTCAAGCAGATCCTCGAGGGCGATCCGGAAGTGAGCGATCACGACAAAGAGCTCCTGGAACTGCGCGCTGAGCGCAATTACGCCGAGTTCTTCAAGAAATCGGTCATGTACAAGAAGAACGTGGTGGTCGCGGGCGCTACCGGCAGCGGCAAGACCACGTTCATGAAATCGCTGGTCGGCCATATCCCGCACGAAGAACGACTGGTCACCATCGAAGACGCCCGCGAACTGTTCATCGAGCAGCCGAACATCGTGCATCTCCTGTATTCGAAGGGTGGGCAGAGCGCCAGCAACGTCACCGCCAAAACCTGCATGGAAGCCTGTCTGCGCATGAAGCCGGACCGGATCATCCTGGCCGAGCTTCGCGGCGACGAGGCGTTCTATTTCATCCGCAACTGCGCTTCAGGTCATCCCGGCTCGATCACCAGCTGCCACGCCGGCAGCACATCGCAGACCTGGGATCAGCTCGCGCTGATGGTCAAGGCCTCGAACGAGGGCTCCGGCCTGGAATTCGCGGTGATCAAGCGCCTGTTGATGCTGACCATCGATATCGTCGTGCATATCAAGGCGCACGCCGGCCGTCGTTACATCACCGGCATCGATTACGACCCGAAACGCATGCTCGGTCTCTGACGCGCGGTATCCCGCGTCGCGCATGCGTTCGGAATCCGGTCAGTAGCGCGTTTCTTCGAACTTCCCTGCGCCGTCCCGCTCGATCCGTATCTCGATCCAACGATCGTATTCGTCTTCGCGCAGCGGGGTCACCGTGCATGCGCACAGCGCGCCAGCGATGTCGGCGACGGTATTGCTGTGGCCCACGACGAGCACCACTCCGGCGGTATGCGCGCGACGCAGTCGTGCAGCGAAATCGGCGGCAGGCTGCGCGGCGTCGTAAATGGTGATGTCGAGCCCATGCGCCTCTGCGGTCTTCACTGCGGTCATCTGCGTGCGCCGGTAGCCGGTGGCGTAGGTCGCGGTCACGCGTTCGCCGGCAAGGCGTTCGCTCGCGCGTTGCGCACGCATCCGGCCTGCGTCGCTGAGAGAGGGGTCTTTCGGGTCGTCGGCGGCTTTCTCCGCGTGACGAACGATGATGAACGTCGTCGTGGCGGTCGTTCGCTCCAGCAGCCGAATGCCTGCATCGCGTCCTGTATCCCGCGTCGCGCAACCGCCGCCGATTGCGGAAAGCGCCGCGACCATCAACAAGCTGCGCAGCGGATTCATCCTCATGTCGTCGGCCTCAACGTCGCGAGCAGACCCCGCGCCGCCTGCAGTCGCGCGGTGGCGTCGGGAAGTTCGAGCTTGATCCGCAGTTTGTCCGGCCCATCCATCTGATAGTGCCTGGGTTGCCCCTGGATCAGGCGGATCACCGACATCGGATCGACATCGGGCTTCTCGGTGAACTGGATGCGCCCGCCGCCGGCGCCGAGATCGAGTTTGCGGATCCCCAGGGCGGTAGCGTCCAGCTTGAGCTCGGCGGTAGCGAACAAATGCTTTGCCGGATCCGGCAACAGGCCGAAGCGGTCGATCATTTCCACCTGCAGTTCGCGTAGATCGTCGACATTGCGTGCGCTGCTAATGCGTTTGTAGAGGGTCAGGCGCGTGTGCACATCGGGCAGGTAATCCTCGGGAATCAGCACGGGCACATGCAGGTCGACCTCGGCGCCGCGATGGTCGTGCAGGTCGAGGCCGAGCGAATCGACCCCGGGCAGTTTGCCCTGTCTGATGCTGCGCACCGCGCGATCCAGCAGTTCGGTGTACAGCGAGAATCCGACCTCGGCCATCTGGCCGCTCTGGTCTTCGCCGAGCAACTCGCCGGCGCCGCGGATTTCCAGATCGTGCGTCGACAGGGTAAAGCCGGCGCCGAGCTCGTCCATCGATGCGATCGCTTCCAGCCGCTTGCGCGCATCGGCGGTGATGCTGCGGTTGTCCGGAATCACCAAGTACGCGTAGGCGCGGTGGTGCGAGCGGCCGACGCGGCCGCGCAGCTGGTGCAACTGCGCGAGACCGAATTTGTCGGCCCGGTTGATGACGATGGTGTTGGCGTTCGGAATATCGATGCCCGACTCGATGATGGTCGAACACAGCAGCACGTTGAACCGCTGTTTGTGGAAGTCGAGCATCACCCGTTCGAGCTCGCGCTCCGGCATCTGGCCATGCGCGATCCCGATCCGCGCTTCCGGGACCAGCGCTTCGAGTTCGCGCTGCATCCGGCCGATGCTCTCGACATCGTTGTGCAGGAAATATACCTGGCCGCCGCGCGACAGCTCGCGCTGGAAGGCTTCGCGCAGCTGCGCATCGTCCCAAGGCACCACGAACGTCTGCACCGCGAGGCGGTGCGCGGGCGGCGTCGCGATGATCGACAAGTCGCGCAGCCCGGTCATCGCCATGTTCAATGTGCGCGGAATCGGCGTCGCGGTGAGCGTCAGCAGATGCACGTCGGCGCGCAGCGCCTTGAGCGCCTCCTTCTGGCGCACGCCGAAGCGCTGTTCTTCGTCGACGATGACCAGGCCCAGATCCTTGAACTTCACATCGCCCTGCAGCAGGCGATGGGTGCCGACGATCACGTCGATCTTGCCTTCGGCCAGCTTTTCGAGCTCCGCCTTGATTTCCTTGGTCGATTTGAAGCGCGACAGCACTTCGACCTTGAGCGGCCAATCGGCGAAACGGTCGCGGAAATTGCGGTAATGCTGCTCGGCGAGCAGCGTGGTGGGCACCAGCACCGCGACCTGCTTGCCCGCGATGGCGGCGCCGAACGCCGCGCGCACCGCGACTTCGGTCTTGCCGAAACCCACGTCGCCGCAGACCACGCGATCCATGGGCCGAGACGATGCCAAGTCGCGCAGTACCGCTTCTATCGACGCCAGCTGGTCGGGCGTTTCCTCGAACGGGAACGTCGCGGCGAAGGGTTCGTAAAGCGCGCGGTCGATGTCCAGCGCGAGGCCGGCGCGGGCGTGGCGCTTGGCCTGGATTTCCAGCAGCTCGGCCGCCACGTCGCGGACTTTCTCGGCGGCTTTGCGTTTGGCCTTGCCCCAGGCTTCGCCGCCCAGCGAATGCAGGGGCGCGGTATCCGGCGATGCGCCGGAATAGCGGCTGACCAGATGCAACTGGGTGACCGGCACGTACAGCCGGTCGCCCTTGGCGTATTCGATGTCGAGATATTCGCCGGCCTGGCCGCCGGCTTCCAGCGTCACCAGCCCGCGGTAGCGACCCACGCCGTGGTCTTCATGCACGACCGGCGCGCCTTCGCTCAGTTCGCCGAGGTCGCGGATGATCGCTTCGGGCTCGCGCCCCGCGCGTTTGCGTCGACGCGGCTGCGCGGCGCGCTCGGGAAACAGTTGCCGCTCGGTCACGACGACCCACGGCATCGCGCCGTCGATCCCGAAACCGTTGTCCAGCGGCGCCACCGCGATGAACACGCGCTCCGGCGCGCCGTCGTTCGCGGCATCGAGGAATTCGGGGAACGCGGCGACCACGCGAGGGTGGAGATCGGCGGTCTGCAGCACTTCGAGCAGCGCCTCGCGACGGCCGGCGGAATCGGCGGCGATCAGCAGCCGGCCCGGATACGATGACAGGAAGGCCTTCATCGCTGCCGCGGGTTCCACGTCTTTCGACATCAGCGGCAGATCGGGCGCGGACTGCGTGCCGATGGACAGCGCTTCGTCGCGGCGCGGATGGCCTTCGCCGCAGACCTCGATGCGGCGGCCGAGATTCAGCTGCGTCCGCAGTGCATCCGGCGGCAGGTACAGCTCGTCCGGCGGCAGCAGCGGCCGTTCGATGTCGTGCCGCCGCTGTTCGTAACGTTCGCCGGTAGTGCGCCAGAAATGGTCGGCCGCCTCCTGCACGCCTTCGCCGAGGATCGGCAGGCTGCCGGCGGCGAGGTAATCGAACAGCGTCGCGGTTTTATCGAAGAACAGCGGCAGGTAGTACTCGATGCCGGCCGGTGCGTGACCAGCCTTCAGATCCTGGTACAGACCGCTGCGCCGGGTGTCGATGTCGAAACGGTCGCGCAGCGTATCCAGCGCGCGCTGCAGCGATTCGCCTTCCAGCGGCACTTCGCGGCCGGGCAGCAGTTCTACAGAGGTGTATTTTTCCAGCGACCGCTGCGACTCCGGATCGAACGCGCGGATGGTGTCGATCTCGTCGTCGAGCAGTTCGATGCGATACGGCTCGTCGGAGCCCATCGGATAGATGTCGAGCAGGCCGCCGCGCACCGCGAAATCGCCGGGGTCGAACACCTGCGGCACGTTGCGGTAGCCGGCGCCTTCGAGACGCCGCTTTTCCGCATCCATGTCCATGCGCTGACCGACGCGTACGTCGAAACTTCCGCCGACGATGTGCGACAGCGGCGCCAGTCGCTGCATCAGCGTCTGCACCGGCACCACCACCACGCCGCGACGCAGCGAGGGCAGGCGGTGCAATGCGGCCAGCCGCTGCGAGACGATGTCCGGATGCGGGCTGAACCGGTCGTAGGACAGGGTTTCCCAATCGGGGAACGGAACGACCGGCAGCGCGGGATCGGTGCCGATCAGGGTGCGCAGATCGTGTTCCAGCTGATGCGCCGACTGGTTGTCGCGCACCACCGCCAGCAGCGGACCATCGTGCGTGCGTGCGAGCCGCGAGATCGCCCACGCCAGCGCGCTCGCGCTCGCGGGCGCGCGCCACCAGGCGCGCGTCTGGCCGGCTTTGGGGAGAAGGTGGGTCGGAGCGTCGATTGCGGACACGGGGCCGGGGAGAAGGCTGCGGGCCGCTAGGTTAGCCGCGGTCGACCGTGGCGTCACCCGGCGAGTCCGCGAACGTCTGGACGACGGTCGCGGTTCGAGGCGAAAGCCCGATCTATGATGGCGTCCTCCAGCACGGTCTCGATTGCGTTTCCAGGCCGATGGAGGCGACACCGGTCATCGTGCATATTGATCGTGCATATCGATCGATGCCCGTCAACCGTGAAAATGTTGCTGTGCCACATCCCGCATTCTTTATGGAGAAAGACCGATGAATCGAACGACCCGCAAGTCCGCGTTCCGCCGTCCTGCGATGACGGCCGCATTCCTGGCCGCCATGGCGCTATCCCTGTCCGTCTGGGCCTACTCGCCGTGGGAAACGATCTACGTGACCAGTCACTACGATGGCAATGGCGCCTTGGTCGGCGTCGAAGCGGTCGGCGCCTGCGGCTTTCCGCTGATCGGCGAAACCGGTACGAGTACGACCCAGCGGGCGTATTACTGCAATCAGCTCAACGAGATCGAAATGCCTTTTTGAGCCTGTTTTTCAAGCTTGCCCTTCCGAGCTTGCGCTTCTGATCGTGCGGTGACGACGATACCGACCGTGTCCATGGGACATCGGCGGTGTCGCCGCTCACTCGATGTCCGGCACGAGCGTCAGATCCAAAGCGATCCGTGCAAGTCCTTGGCTGTCGGAAGTTTCGCGCTGGAAGCCCAGCGACTGCGCGAGGCCGAGCATCGCGGTGTTGTGCTCCAGCACGTCGCCGTAGAGCCGGACGAGCTGTTTGCGCCGCGCCCAGCGCACCAGGCGCAGCATGAGGTGTCGACCCAGGCCCATGCCGCTGATGAAATGACTGACCAGGATGGCAAATTCGCCTTCGCGGGTGCCGGGCGTGATCGCGATCCGCGCGACCGCGCCGATCAGGGCTTCGCCCGGAGGCTGCGGTTCCGCTGCGACCAGCGCGAATTCCTGCTCGGGGTCGGGCCGGGTCAGCCGAGCCGCGGCTTCGGGCGTGAGTTCCTTGATCGCATAGAGGAACCGCTGGCGGATCTCATCGGGGTGCAGCAGGCTGAAGCCAGCCCGCAATGGCTCGGCATCTTCGGGCTGGATCGGGCGGATCAGCACTTCCCGGCCATTGAGAAGCCGTTTGTATTCATGCCAGAGCGGGAGTCGGTCGCGTTTCACCGCCGCATCTTGGCATATGCAAGTAGAGGCTATGCTCTGCCGAGAGGCTTGAAGTGCTGCGCAACTCGGTCGGGCGCTGGCCCGGCGTCACCGAAGACCTTGAATATGGCTGCGATCCGGCGTTTCGGTCGACGACAAGCCGTTCTGTGTGCATCCGCAGGCGTGGTCGGCTGGGGTCGAGATTGGGGAATCGCAATTCCCAGAATGCATCGATCGTCCGGGCATTTTGCCCGCCACGCATATTGCTTGCGCCCATCGGGCCAGTCCGGACAGGGCATGCGATTTGCCTGGGCCGGGCACGACTCGTTGCCGCGGGCGAAACTAACGGGTCTTGTCGAAACTGCCCAAGCGGGACCCGGCGCGAACTGACGGGCGATTCAGCCCGTCGACGTTCAGCCGGCTTTGGCCGGCTTCGGCTTGCGCAGCTTGGACACCAACGTGACCACGGCGACCACGATCGCGCCTGCGACGATGCCTACCGCGGCGTCGAACAACATCGACACCAGCCAGCCGATGCTCTCGATCTTCGCGAAGTCCGCGCCGAGGTGGTGCAGGACAGGAATGCCTTCGACCAGAATGTGGCCGCCGACCAGAAACATGGCTGCGGTGCCGGCGATCGACAGGAACTTCATCAGCCACGGCGCCGCGAGCAGGATGCCGCGGCCCAGCGCCCGCGCGCCGGCGTTGGCGCGCTCGCTAAGGTGCAGGCCGGCGTCGTCGAGCTTCACGATGCCGGCGACCAGGCCGTAGACGCCTACGGTCATGATGGCCGCGATCGCGATCAGCGTGCCGACCTGCACCGAAAACGGTTTGCCGGCGGCGGCGCCGAGTGAGAGCACGATGATTTCGGCCGAGAGGATGAAGTCGGTGCGGATCGCGCCCTTGATCTTGTCCTTCTCGAACGCGACCAGATCCAGATTCTCGTTGGCGACCGCCTCGACGAGTTCCTTGTGATGCGCCTCGTCTTCCTTCGCATCGTGCAGGAACTTGTGCATCAGCTTCTCGACGCCCTCGAAGCAGAGGAAAGCGCCGCCGATCATCATCAGCACGACGATGATCGGCAGGTCGATGCCGCGACCGCGCAACCAGCTTTCGAACCAGCTGATCGCCAGCGCCGCCGGCACCAGGATCGCCTTGTTGACCACCGATCCCTTCGCGACCGCCCAGACCACCGGCAGTTCGCGGTCGGGCTTGACCCCCGAGACCTGCTGCGCGTTCAGCGCCAGATCGTCGCCGAGCACGCCGGCGGTTTTCTTGGTGGCGACCTTGGTCATCAGCGCCACGTCGTCGAGCAGGGTGGCGATATCGTCGATCAGGGCGAGCAGGTTGGAACTGGCCATGGGAGGGGTCAGGGCAATGGGGATGCGGATTTTCGCATAGACGCCGGGTTGCCGGTGCTTTCGGCCGGCCAGGGCGCGCGCATGCTGGGCGCGCTCAGCAAGCGCGGTCAGGCGAGCGCGTCAGGCCGGTTTGTGCAGCCATTCCAGCCGCGAAGACGCGCCCGGTTCGCCCAGCGCCTTACGCAGTGCCGCGAGGCTTGCCTGGAGCCGCAGATCGAATTGCCACGGCGCGTTGAGCACCAGCAGGCCGCTGCCGTTCATGCGCAGCGGCGAGTCGTCGGGTCGTATGAGCAGCTCGCAGATCAGGCTGGATTTCGCCTGCAGGTGGTTGAGCTTGCGGTAGAACGGCATCAGCGCGACGCGGCGCTTGATCGGATACCACAGCACATACACCGCTTGCGGCCAGCGGGCCATGGCGTCGCGCAGCGCCGACAGGGCGGTGTCGAATTCTTCGAGCTGAGCCTCGTAGGGCGGATCGATCAGCACCAGCCCGCGCGCGAATTTCGTGTCGCCGATCTTCGGCGGCAGCAGCGCATGCATCGCGGCGTAGCCGTCGCGCGACTGCACCGCGATGCGCATGTCGCGGCCGAGATTGCGCTTGAGCAGCACCGCTTCTTCCTCCCGCAATTCGCAGCAGGCGATGCGGTCATGGTCGCGCAGCGCATGCGCCAGCAGCCAGGGCGAGCCCGGGTAGGCGAGGGGCTGGCCGGTTTCCGCGCGACAGGTGGCGACCGCGGCGAGGTAGCGCGCGATCACGGGATCATGAGGTGGCTTGGCCAGCAGCCGGCCGATGCCGCCGGCGGCTTCGTCGGTCTTCTGCGCTTCCTCTCCGTCCAGCAGGTACACGCCTGCGCCGGCATGGGTATCGAGTGCGAAGACCGGTGCCGGTTTCGCGGTCAGCGCGTCGCACAGCGCCAGCAGGGCGACATGCTTGAGCGCGTCGGCGTGGTTGCCGGCGTGGAAGGCGTGGCGGTAGTTCATGCAGCGTGATTCATGCGAAGTCGCGGACGCGGGACGGTCATGGTATGCGAATCCCCCGTCGTGGACCGCCTACAATGCCCGACGCCGCCTTTCCGACGCCCGCCATGGCCGCCATTCTCATCGCCGAAGACGAAACCGCGATCGCCGAGACCGTGCTGTATGCGCTGCGCAGCGAAGGCTTCACGGCCGACCACGTGCTGCTCGGCGGCGAGGTGGTGCCGCGGGTGCGCGCAGGCGGCGTCGACCTGGTGGTGCTGGATGTCGGATTGCCTGACATCACCGGTTTCGAGGTGTGCCGCGCGCTGCGCGCCTTCAGCGAAGTGCCGGTGATCTTCCTGACCGCGCGCGACGGCGAAATCGACCGCGTGGTCGGGCTGGAACTGGGCGCCGACGATTATGTGGTCAAGCCTTTCTCGCCGCGCGAACTGGTGGCGCGGGTGCGCGCGCGCCTGCGCCGGCGCACCCAGGCCGAGGCCGCGAGCTGGCAGAGCCACGGCGCGTTCGAGATCGATCGCGACGGCAAGCGCATCCGTTACCGTGGCCGCGCGCTCGACCTCACCCGCTACGAATACGGGCTGCTGGAGGTGCTGATGCAGCGCCCGGGGGCGGTGTTGTCGCGCACGCAGCTGATGGATCGGGTCTGGGCCGATGCGCTGGAAAGCAGCGACCGCACCGTCGACACCCACATCAAGACGCTGCGCGCGAAACTGCGCGCAATGGATCAACGCGACGACGAACGCGACGACGATCCGATCCGGACCCACCGCGGGCTGGGCTATTCGCTCGACATCGGCAAGGGCTGAGTCGCGCATGAAACGCCGCTCATGAAAATCGGTCTGCGCATCCTGCTCGGTTATTTCCTGATCGTGGCGCTGGCCGCGCTGCTGCTGGGCCGGGTGTTCCTGCAGGAAGTGAAGCCGGGCGTGCGCCAGGCGATGGAGGACACGCTGGTCGACACCGCCAACCTGCTTGCGGAACAGGCCAAGGACGATCTGCTGGCCGGACGCATCGACGACGGCCGATTCGCCGCGCATGTGCGCGCGCTGACCGACCGCGATCTGGGCGCCGAGATATGGGGCTTCACCAAGCGCAAGGTGAGCACCCGCATCTACGTGACCGATGCGCGCGGCTTCGTGGTGTTCGACTCCAGCGGCCAGGATCTCGGCAAGAATTATTCGCGCTGGAACGATGTCCATCTCACGCTTCAAGGTCGGTACGGTGCGCGTTCCTCGCGCAGCGATCCGGACGACGAGGCCAGCTCGGTGATGCACGTGGCCGCGCCGATCACGGTGCGCGATGGCGATACGTCGCGGATCATCGGCGTGCTCACCGTCGCCAAGCCCAATCAGGCGATCGCGCCGTTCATCGCCCGCAGCCAGAGCGTGATCCTGCGCTGGGGTTTCGTGCTGCTGGGCGCGGCGCTGTTGATCGGACTGCTCGCGGCGTGGTGGCTGTCGCGCCAGCTAGGCGCACTGCGCCGCTATGCCGATGCCGTCGCCGCAGGCGAACGCGTCAGCCCGCCGGACAGCGCCGGCGAATTCGGCGACCTCGGCCGCGCGCTGGAAACCATGCGCGCCAAGCTGGAAGGCAAGCAGTACGTTGAACAATACGTCCACGCGTTGACCCACGAATTGAAAAGCCCGCTGGCCGCGATCCGCGGCAGCGCCGAGCTGCTGCAGTCCGCAGACACCGCCGCGCCGATGCCCGAGGCGGACCGCGCGCGTTTCGTCGCGACCATCCGCGCCCAGAGCGAGCGGATGGCGGAGATGATCGACAAGCTGCTGGCGTTGGCGGCGGTGGAACACCGGCAGCGCATCGAACAGCCGCAGCCGATCGATCTGCGCGTCATCGCCGATGAGGCCGCCGAGAGGATCGCGCCGAAGTACGCGCAGGCCGGGCTTCGATTGAACATCATCGAAGGAGCCGATACCCGCGGCGCGCGCGTGTCGGGCGATCCCTTCCTGCTGCGCCAGTCGCTGCTCAACCTGCTGGATAATGCCGCGGACTTCGCGCCGGTGGGCAGCGAAGTGGAACTGCGCTTGCGTCGCGACGCGGGCAACTTCGTCGTTGAAGTGCTGGACCGCGGCCCGGGCGTGCCGGACTACGCGCTGGATCGCACGTTCGAACGTTTCTACTCGCTGCCGCGCCCGGACGGCGGCAGCCGCAGTAGCGGCCTAGGCCTGTGCTTCGCCGCCGAAGCCATGGAGTTGCACGGCGGGCGCGTCGCGCTGGGCAATCGAGAGGATGGCGGCGCCGTGGCGAGCATGCTGTTGCCCATCATCCTGTAGAGCGGGCTTTAGCCCGCTGCATTGATTCCATGTTTCGTGGACCAGGGACAGCGCGCTGAAGCACGCTCTACAGCGGTCGCGCGCCGCGTCGCTTCACCCCGGCTTCACACAAGCGCCATCGCCGCCCCGCAAGCCACTCCGACACTGGCGCCATCCACAACGCCGGAGTCCGATATGCGCCTGCTCTTGAAAATCATGATGATGGTCGGGTTGACCATCGCTATCCTCGTTCCGCTGATGATGATCCGCGGCACCATCCAGGAGCGGCAGATGTATCGCCGCGAGGCGGTGCAGACCGTCGCGCGCAGTTCGGCGGGCGCGCAGGCGTTCTCCGGCCCGGTGCTGATGGTGCCCTACAGTGAACTCGTCGAAGTCGAAGAGAAGGACAACGCCGGCTTCACCCGCAAGGTGCAGCGCGAAGAAGCCGGACTGTGGATGTTCTTCCCCGAATCGCTCGAGGCCGATGGCACGATGAAACCGGTCGTGCGCAGGATCGGTCTGCATGAAGTGCGCAAGTATGAGTTCGACACGACACTCGACGCGCGATTCCGCGTCAACGTGCCTGGCGATGCCAATGCCATCGCGCCGCGCAAGATCGGCCAGCCTTACCTGAGTTACGCCATCGCCGATGTGCGCGGCGTGGTCGGTCTGCAGACCTTGACGGTCAATGGCAAGAAGCCCGAACTGCTGCAGGGTCCGGGGAGCGGCGACGGCGGCGGCCTGCATGCGCGGCTGCCCGCCACGACCGCTGGCGCCACGATCGTCCTCGACACGAGTCTGAAATTCACGCTCGAGGGCACCGAGTCGCTCGCGATCGCGCCGCTGGCGAAGCGCAACGTCATCAAAATCGCATCGCCATGGCCGCATCCGCTGTTCAACGGCGACTTCCTGCCGCGCAAGCGCAGCATCGACGACAAGGGCTTTAGCGCCGAGTGGGAAATCTCCTCGCTGGCCAGCAATGCGCAGGCGCAGTATCTCGGCGGTGCGCGCGTGCCGGGCATGGCGCCGGCCGGTTCGGTCGACGTCGAGCGCATGGACCAGGCAGTGACGGGTCTCGATGCCATCGGCGTGTCGCTGGTTGAACCGGTGAACATCTACACCCAGGCCGATCGCGCCAGCAAATACGGCATCCTGTTCGTCGTGCTGACCTTCGTCGGTTTCTTCATGTTCGAACTGATCAAACAGTTGCGCATCCACCCGATCCAGTACGGTCTGGTCGGCCTGGCGCTGGCGATCTTCTTCTTGCTGCTGGTGGCGCTGTCCGAACACATCGAATTCGGCCAGGCCTATCTCGCTGCCAGCGTGGCCTGCATCGGCCTGCTCGGTTATTACGTCAGTCATGTGTTGCGGTCGCTGATGCGTGGCCTCGGTTTCGCGGCGATGCTGGCGACTCTCTACGGCGCGCTCTACGGCCTGTTGATCTCGGAAGACAACGCGATGGTGCTGGGTGCCGGTCTGCTGTTCCTGATCCTGGCCGCGATCATGATCGTGACCCGCAAGATCGACTGGTACAGCGTAGGCGCCGCCGCGCCGCCGCCGCTGCCGAAGGGCTGAGGACCCGGATGGATCCGAAAACGCCGCAGGCCTCGTGTCTGCGGCGTTTTCTTTGCTTTAGACTCGGACGATGACCGCACGCGCCGCCGCCGTTCCCCGCATCCAGATCCGCCGCTGCACCTGCGCCGAGGAGATCCGCCGATACCTCGACGCGGTCGCCGCGCTCCGCATCGAAGTGTTCCGCGCGTGGCCGTATCTGTACGACGGCGATATCGCCTACGAACGTGAATATTTGGAAGCCTACATCGGCTCGAACGACAGCGTGTTCGTGCTCGCCTTCGACGGCGATGTGGTGATCGGCGCATCCACCGGTCTGCCGCTGGCCGACGACTCCGCCGAATTCCGCGCGCCGTTCGAGACCCGGGGGCTCGATGTCGGCAAGGTGTTCTATCTCGGCGAATCCGTGCTGTTGCCGCAGTATCGCGGCTGCGGCATCGGCCATGCGTTCTTCGATCATCGCGAAGCTCATGCGCGTTCGCTCGGCTGCTTCGACACGACGGCGTTCTGCGCGGTGGATCGCGATGCCGAAGATCCGCGTCGACCGGCGGAACATCGCGGCAACGAGGCCTTCTGGAGCAAGCGCGGTTACGCACGCCAACCTGGCATGACGATGGAACTCCGCTGGAACGAGATTGGCGATGGCGAGGCGGGTCATGGCGAAGTCGAACATGCGTTGACGTTCTGGACGCGCGCTTTGGCGGCGGAGGACGCGGCATGAAGATCGCGGTCGCGAAGTACCCGGTCGATGCGCCGAGACGCTTCGACGATTTCGCCGACAAGCAATCGCGCTGGCTGCGCGAAGCGGCCTCGGCCGGTGTCGATGTCGCGGTGCTGCCCGAATATCTGTCGCTGGAGCTGGGCGCGACCTTCGCGTCGGAGATACGCAGCGATCTGCACGCATCGCTGGCCTCGATCCAACAGTATCGCAGCGCATGGCTCGATCTCTACGCCGGACTGGCGCGCGATCGCGGCCTGCGCATCGTCGCCGGCACATTCCTGCTCGATGTCGGCGGAGGCCGTTACCGCAACCGCGCCGATCTGTTTTCGCCGGACGGCGGTCACTTCTGGCAGGACAAACTGCAGCTGACCGGTTTCGAAAAGAAGGCCGGCGTATTCGAGGGCGGCGATGCGCTGAAGGTATTCGAGTTCGATAGCGTACGCGTCGGCATCGCGATCTGTTACGACATCGAATTCCCGTTGCCGCTGCGCGCGCAGTGCGAGGCTGGTGCGCAGCTGCTGCTGGTACCCAGTTGCACCGATACCGCCGCCGGCGCCACCCGCGTCCGCGTGGGCTGCCTGGCGCGGGCGTTGGAGAACCGCTGTTTCGTCGCCCAGGCGGTGACCGCGGGCGAAGCCGCGTGGAGTCCCGCACTGGACGTCAACACCGGGGAAGCCACGGTGTACGCGCCGATGGACGTCGGCTTGCCGGCCGACGGCATCGTTGCAGCGAGCGACGATGCGCCGGGATGGACGTACGCGGACATCAATGCGGCGCAGCTTGCCGACAGTCGTGCAGACGCGCAGGTCGCGAATGATCGCGATTGGTCGGGGCAATGGGCACCGGCGCTGCAACAGGTGAAGGTCGAAACGTGCGGGTAGAGCAGGTCGTGCATTCCGTTGCGCATTTCATCAGTGTAGTGCGGCCTTCAGGCCGCTGCTTTCATCGGAAAAATAA